>LKNB01000016.1 GCA_001564055.1 Rhodothermaceae bacterium Tc-Br11_B2g6_7 | reverse complement strand
GAACGACCACCCGCACGAGGGAAGCCACCAACCCGCCGTTCAGGCCTCCAAACCATGACGATCACCTGCCTGCGCCACTCCCTCGCCCTCAGCATGCTTGTGGCGCTATTACTGACGGGCTGTAGCTCCACCCAGCCGTTTGAGCGCCCTCCGCTCCCGGAAGACCGGGTGTATGCCGGTGAACCCGTCGACCCATTTGCAGCGGACGAGCCGGACGCCCTCCCGACGATGCCTGAGCCCATCGGGGGCATGCGCGGTATCCAGGACGAGGTGCGCTATCCGCCGTCGGCCCGCCGCGCTGGGATAGAAGGCCGGGTACGCCTGCAGTTCATGATAGCGCCAGATGGCAAAACGTACAATGTAGAAGTGGTTGGCCTGCAGGGCATCCCCTCGGATGCTAACCCGCAGGCCCTTGACGATCTCCGGTATGAGGCCAAGCGCGTGATTTACGCTTCTACTTGGGTGCCCGGAATGCGTGGTGACAAACCGGTGCCTGTGCGCATGACATGGCCGGTGACGTTTAGGGCCGATTGAGCGTTTCATCACCGTTTGCCCCCCACAGTATGTTGCGACTACTACTGCTCCTGATCATGGCCGTTACCCTTACGGCCTGCGCTACATCTGAGCCGGCGTCTTCGTACGAGCGTACGCCGCTACCGGACCGCTCGTACGACGGTGACGTTATCCGATCCTCCGACGAGGAGGCCGTCGACACGCTTGACCGGCCCGCGCGGCCGGAGGAGGGCATGATGCGTGTGCGCCTGCTGTACCCGGATGCCGTGCGAGAAGCTGGCCTGGAGCCGCGCATCGTGGTGACGTTCGTGGTTGGACCGGATGGTCTGCCGTACGATGTGGCTGTTGAGCGGGAGCTCAGTGAGGCGGGGGTGGCAGGGCTCTCGAGGCGGCCCGCGAAGGGCTGAAGGATATGGAGCACCAGGCGAAACGCACGGTCTGGTCTACCGAGTTTGCCCCGGCGACGGTGAATGGCGAGCCGGTGGCGGTGCAGATGACGTGGCCCCTCTCGTTTCGGGCCAACTGAAGGGTGGGCATGTCACCATCCGCGCTAAGGTGCGGATCTTGGATGCATTTAGAGGATGGCGCCCCCCTCCGGCGAGTGCCTGTGGGACGAGCGGTAACTGGTGAGGTACGTGGAGACTGTTTGGTACGCGCTCTTGACCCAAAAAGCCTTTTTCGGGCGGACTACGCTGAAGGCGCGACTACGTACGCCTTTTCGCTCGGGCATGAATAGAAACCTTCCATACGATTCCATGAAGCGATCCATGGAGCAAGGCATGATAAAGGGAGAGGAGCTTCCGCACAACGGCTGATGTTTTTTTCCAGCACTCAGCCGGGGTTTTCAAGCAGAACCATATGCCGACATCGTATGGATCCTCGATTAGCTCCGCTTCGCTCCGTCAGTCGGCCAAAGGCCTCGTGTGGGGTCGAGGATGACTTCGGGGAAAGAGCGCAGATCGGGTGATGCGCTATGCCTTAATTACCGTTTAAATGGCTGCGGTCTCTACGTGCACGACCGGTGACGTCCGGCTGGTACGTTCAGCCTGTCCAGCGCTGCCACCGGTCCGGTATATCTTCGACCTACCAAACCAGTCATCCTCGACTTGATCGAGGATCCATTCATTGGTACAGGGGCTTGCTTTAGGAGCCTATTCGGATGGATATGGCATGTCGTAAGGCGGAGCCCTCAGCAGCTTCTTCCAGCACCAATTCCATAGTCCCCACTTGCGTTAGTACTACACGTATCGTACTATGGTATAGACTCACACCCCAACCATCTACCCTGTTTCTATGCGCAGACGATCCCTCACCCCCTTCGGCGAAACAGAAATGGAAGTCCTTCACCACGTCTGGGCGCTCGGCGAGGCGACCGTAAATGACGTGCGCGACCGCATTCTGGAAGAGCGGGAGGTGGCGTACACCACCATCATGACCGTCATGAAGAACCTCGCCGACAAAGGCTTCCTGGAATACCGCAAGGAAGGCGTGACCTACGTCTACTCCCCCGCGAAAGAGCCGGAGGACGTGCGCCACGGGCTGATCCAGGACCTCGTGCAGAAGGTCTTCAAGGGTTCGCCCATGTCGCTGGTCCAGACGCTCGTAACGCAGGAGTCCCTCTCGAAGGAAGAACGAGAGGAGATTCGCGCGCTCATCGATCAGATGGAGGACGACGATGCTTGAGTGGCTTGCAGCTCTTGGCGGCGCGACCTGGACCACCGTGTGGGTCCCGGTTGCCGTGTGGACCGTTGCCGCACTGGCCGTCCATGCGATGCTCCGGCGGGTACGTTCACTCCACCCGCAGACCCAGTACAGCGCCAGATTGGCGCTGCTGGCGAGTCTGCCCGTGGGCGTTGGGCTGACGTGGCTGCTGCCGCCGTTGCTACCGGCGGCGTGGCTTCCCACGGCCTGGTGGTCGACGCCATCTGCGGCTGCCCCGATCGAGCCGCTGCTCCTGCCCCCTTCCACAGCGCTGGTGCCCCTGCCCGTCGCGAAGGTCGCCGCGCCCCTCTCGCTGCCCTTCCTGTTGTTGGGCGGACTGACGGTGCTCGCGGCCGTCGCAACGCTGGTCTGGTTTGCCCGCCTGCTGTATGACGTAGCCGCGGTGCAGCAGCTCCGCCGGCGCCTTCTCGCCCAACCCGTTCCGACCGTGCAGGAGGAGGCGCACGCCCTCGCCCGGTCGCTGGGCATCCGGCGGTCCGTTCAGGTCCGCACGACCGCGCATGTCCCCGTGCCGCTTACCTGCGGCACCCGGCGCCCGCTGATCGTGGTGCCGCGCAAGCTATCGCGGGACGACCGGCGGCTGGCGCTGATGCACGAACTGCTGCATGTGCGCCGGTTCGACTACCTGCTGAACCTTGTCGGTCGCGCGCTCACGGCACTCTGCGCATGGCACCCCCTTATGCACCGCCTCTATGCCGAGGCCTGCACCTACCGCGAGATCACCAACGACGCGGCCGTCTTGCAACAGCCCGGGGTCGCCAGGCAACCCTACGCCAGCCTTCTCCTCCGCTTTGCCGACGCTCCGGCCTCCCGGTACCTCACCGCCCTCAGCTTCGCCCAGCCCCGCTCTTCTCTCAAAAACCGCATCTATGCCATGAGCCAACCGTCGTCTACCAACCGCCCCCAACCCATCTTCACGCTGCTGCTGGCCATGCTGCTCATGGGCAGCATCGGCACCTTCATGGCCTGCTCCGACGTCGCCGTTGACACACCTTCCGACGACACAGCCAGCCTTCCGTCGCTTAGCGATGCCACCATTTTTGAGGTCGTGGAGACCATGCCCGAACCCGTCGGCGGCATGGAGGCGATCATGAATGAGATTGCCTACACCGAAGAGGCCAAGGAAGCCGGCGTGGAAGGGCGGGTAATCGTCCAGTTTGTGGTCGATGCGGAAGGCAATGTCCGGCAGCCGGAGGTGGTGCGGGGGCTGGGTTCAGGACTGGATGAGGCCGCTGTTGACGCGCTGGAGGCGGTCGAGTGGAGAGCCGGAGAGCAGAACAATGAACCGGTTCACGTACAGATGGCCTTTCCGGTCACGTTCCGGCTGTCGGATGCGGAAACGAGATCAAGCGAAACGGAAACGAGTGACGTCTTGATTGAGGTGCTGCATGACTCGCACATCCGGGTCAACGGCGATTACATCGATGAAGACTACCTCCACATACGCATCCAACAGCTTACCGAGGACATGTCTACCCCTTCGGCCACCATCTCGGTGAGAGAGGATGCCCCAATGGGTACGGTTCACGCCGTGCAGGACGCTGTTCGGGAGTCGGGAATTGAGCGTATCCGCATGGGAACGCCAGAGTCGATAGCGGACCGCTCCCACGTGCCGATGAAACGATCGCCGGCGGGCGAATCCTCCACCCAGAACGGGCAACAAGTGTTTGAGGTAGTCGAGCAGATGCCCGAGCCCGTAAACGGCGCAGCAAGTGTGCAGCAACGCATCACCTATCCTGAAACAGCAAAACGCGCGGGGATCGAAGGGCGTGTGCTGGTTCAGTTTATTGTAGATGAACAGGGACAGGTGCAGCAGCCAGTGGTGGTCCGTGGCATTGGCGGTGGCGCTGACGAGGAAGCCCTGCGCGTCATTCAGGAGACGACGTTCACGCCTGGGATGCAGCGCGGACACGCTGTGCCAGTGCGCATGTCGTGGCCGATTACGTTCCGCCTGCCGGGGAATGAGGGCACAACCTCAAGCCAGACGTCAGTCAATTCTCTTCGTATAGAGCGGATGAATGAGCGCATGGCCAACCTACCGCCAGAGGCTATCGCATCGATTGATGTGAAGCGCGATGAGGGCCCTAACGGTACGGTTACGATTACGCTAAAAGAAGGAATGGCGCTGGAATTTACCGATGGGCAACGGCTGCATGCGTCCTCGACGGATAATGACCAGCCCACCTTTATCATCCGCCGCAGCTAAGCCTCGCGCCAATCCTACTGGGTGAATAGCCATGCTTGAATTGTTCGATCATATCGGCCGCGCCACGCTGGAGCCGCTCTGGTGGCCCGTGCTTCTGTGGACGGTCGTCGCGCTGCCGCTGTATGGCGCCCTGCGGCTCCGGTGGGGCACGTCGACGCTTACGCAGTACTGGGGGCGCGTTGGCCTGCTGATGAGTCTGCCGCTGAGCCTGCTGCTCGGCGCCACCGGCTGGCGGCTGCCCCAGCAGGCCGTGCAGCACACGGTGGGGGCTACCGGGCTGGAGGCAACGGTGATGACGTGGACGGCCACACCGGTCCTTTCGGCACCGGAGGTGGCCATGGTTTCGGCTGCATGGCAGACACCCTTCGTGGCGCTGGGTCTGCTGACGGTTTTCGCCGTCGGGGTAGCCCTGTGGCGGGTGGGCCGTCTTGTCCGTGCGCTCTGGCTGCTGCGCCAGCTCCGCCGCGCCCTGCCGCCCATCCGGCGGCCGGTGCAGTACAGTTCGCTGGTGCCGGTGCCGCTTACCTTTGGATGGTGGCGGCCGCGCATCGTGCTACCCATCGCGCTCCGCAACGAGCCGGAGGCCGCTGCGCTGGCCCTGGCGCATGAAGCCGTGCATGTACGCCGGCGCGACTACGCCGTGCTGCTGGCCGCCCGCCTGATTGCTGCTGTAGCAGCCGTTCATCCGCTGGTACTCCTGCTGCATCGCGACCTCAACGTATGGTCTGAAAAAGCCTGCGACGCTGCGGTGCTGGCTCGGCAGCGCGTCAAGCCCGCCGCCTACGCGCGCCTCTTGCTACGCTTTGGCGGCACCACCCCCCAGGTGCCCGCTCCAGCCCTTGCCTTCGGACGCCCAAGCTCTCCATCGTCGTCCGCCACGCTCACCCAACGCCTTCGTGCCATGACCTCTGCTCCTTCGCCCACCTCCCCGAAGCGCAGCCTCTGCGCTGCCCTGACGCTCGCTTTACTGGCTACGGCCCTGGCCTTCCTCCCCGCACAATCCACCGAGGCACAACCCGCGGTCGACACCGCCTTTGGCACAGCGGGCGACGCCCTGACGCTGCCAACCGTTACGCCCCTGGCTCCAGCGCCTGCCTCCAGCCCGCCGCCTACCCCTGCGGTGCAGGACACCCCGCCCGAGCCGGTAGGTGGCATGCAGGCGATTCAAGAGCAGGTGCGCTACCCACAGGAAGCGCGCGCGGACGCCTTGCAAGGCACGCTAAAGATTACGTTTCTCGTAACAGCGGATGGCCAGGTATCCGACATTGAGATTCAGCAGTCCGCTGCGGCTGTACTTGACTACGAGATCGTCCGCGTGCTCCTGAACACGGACTTCAAGCCGGCTACCCGAAACGGCGAGCCCTTCACCGCCGACATAACGTTTCCCGTGACATTCGTACTGCAAGGGGGACAGGGTTCCGATATCGAACCCATCTCCACGGAGTTCGACGAGGAGGCCATCGAAACACAATTTACCCTCGATCAGGTTGTCGTGACAGGGTTGGGTGTGTAGCGGCTACCGCTGCGCCTGCAGCTTACCTGAGGGGGCATCTTCTTCACTGGCATCTGCTGGATCGCCCTCGTCTACGAGGTACTTGTTCCACGCGAATACGCCCCAAAACAGAAGCAAGGCCCCGATAAAGGCCATCCCGGCTTGCCCCGCCGCAATCAACCAGTGCGCCGGCATGAGGTCGTTCATCACCACCTCCTGGCGCGCTCCCGGGCGCACGCTGACTTCCAGCTCGGCCTGCCCTTCTACCCGATCCTTGAGCGTGTGCGGAAACGACAGATCACGCCAGACCTGCGTCGCGCCATCCTCACCGGTCACCCGGAGGGTCACGGCATCCAGCGTTACATCCACGCGGTTGGTGGTCTGCATCTCCACCACCTCTGCCGTTACCGTCTCGCCTTCGAGGAACGTCGCCCGCAGGTCATAGGCCACCAACGCCTGGTGCAGGGTCAAAAAGAAAAGCAGGGCCGGCAGCGCCCACATCAGGCGGGCCACCAGGCGGGTCGGAGTAAGATCCACAGGAACGCAGGGTCAGTACAAAAAGCGCAACACTACAGACGTTACGCCAGGAAGAGGTAGGGTTTCCAGCATTCATCCAACGTTCCAACATAATCGCGGATGAACATGACGTGGCTGGGCCGAAACGGCTTTCGCTTCAGCGGCATGGCCGCCTCCTCGGGCGTGCGGTCGCCTTTTCGGTTGTTGCAGGTGGTGCAGGCCGCCACGAGGTTTTCCCACGTATCTCGCCCACCGCGCGACTTCGGGTGGACGTGGTCCACGGTAAGGTGCGAGCGGCTGCCGCAGTACTGGCACTTGAAGCGGTCACGCCGCAGCACGTTTTTGCGGGAGAGCCCGATGCGCCGGTAGGGCACGCGTACGTACCCTTTCAGCCGGACCACGCTGGGCCACGGCAGCTGGGTACTGGGGGAGCGGACGTACCGCCCTTCTTCTGACTCCACGACGTCGACCTTCTGCAGGTGCATGAGCACGATGGCGCGCTCGACGCTGCAGATGGTCAGCGCACTGTAGTCCTGATTGAGCAAGAGCACGTGACCGTTCATAGCGACCTCCCCTCCCTGTGCACAACAGCATCAGCGGCATCAGGCAAGTGGAGCACATGGCTCACTCGAACGGACCCATAGAACGTAAAATGAAGTGCAGTTCTGAAGACGCAGATTCCAATCTATGATGAAGTACGTACGGTGATGACTGCGCATAACAGGCCACCCCGTATAAAAACCGGTCTTCCTAACTCGTGTAAATGCAAGAGGTTTTCGCACACGCAGGATTTTATACACTGCCGTCACGCATTGCCAGGCCTCGTCTCATCGAGTGCTCCAGATCGCTATTGCTATCGGTGCAGCTGCGGGCCTACGCCGGCCCCCGGACAGGCACGTCAGCCTAAAACACGAGTTGCAGCTGCAGCGCGGCCTGATGGCGACGGGTGTCTACGTCGTCGCCCGTCTGGCGCACGCTATAGCCTGCCGTCAGGCGATGCCGGTTAAACGGCCCGCCCGCGAGCGCGCTCTGGCTGAGGATACCGCCGATGGTAAGCACCGTCTGCGTGTCCTCCGGGCCCGGGCTGGCCTCGTTCATGCGCTCGGCACGCGCCAGGAGCTCCACCGCGCGGTGGACGCGCACTGCCCCCATCGTCGCTACCCCCCAAAACGTATCGTCCGTGGCCGCCGGGGCCTCCTCGTACCAGATCCCAATCGCCTCCGCCTTAAACCGCACGGGCTGACTACCCGGGTCGGCCCCGTAGTACAGGTGCGCGCTGGCATCGGTGTAACGCCGCCCCGCCCCGTCGACTGCGGTGAAGCGATTGCGCGAGGCATTGTAGCTGGCATGGCCGCCAAACTCAAGTCCACTGACGCCAGGTACCCGGTAGGTCGCGAACGCCCCGGCAGCCAGGGACAGGTCTTGCTCCGCCACGGGCGCGTCGCTGGCGATCTCCGCCATCAGGTTGCGTTCGTTCGTACCGTTAAACGCGGTCAGGTGTACCGTAAGCGCGTCGGACTGATGCTGAAGGCCCGCGCCGTACGTACGGCCATCGGCGCCCAACGTCCGCGTAGCCCAGGCTACCGAGATGGTGGGCCGGTCGATGCTATCGAGCAGCGGCAGCAGCGTGAGCGCGTAGGCACGCGGCTGCGCACCGATGACGCGGCCAGCGTACACCGTCCACGTATCGCTCACCCGGAGGTTAGCCTGCAGGTCGATGAAGGAGGCCGGCCCCACGCCAGCGCCACCCTCCAGCTGCGCAAACAGGTTTACCCGGTCGCCCAGGTCTACGACGGTAAAGAGTCGATACCGCCGCACACCAAAGCCCGCCGTCTCTGCATCCGTGCGCTCATCCCGAAGGTAGCTAAATCGCGGCTGCAGCAGACTGCCGAAGCGGAATTGGACGTCATCGTTCAATGCGACCACCGTGCCGTCATCGGGTGTCTGTGCCGTCGCCACGGGAGCGACGTGCGGCCACAGCAGCATAAAGCAAAGGAAAACGAAAACAGTAGCGGTGCGAAGCATAGCAATAGGGTGCGTGCGAAGGAAGTTTAGGGGGCGCGTCAAGCGCCCGCCATAGGTTCGCGGATTCCTCTCGCAGCCGCAAGCGCTATGCGGCGCTGGCTGTGGCAACTTCATGAAAACCGATCGGAACGCCCCGTCTGAAGCTACTTCGTCACGTTTGGCGCCACCGTGGGCAGCTGAGCATCCAGTTCTTGCAGCGCATCCAACATCAATTCCGCCGCCTGCACGAAAAAGTCAGGCGTGATGTTTTCGAACGTGTCGGAGGGGTCGTGGTAGCCGGGGTGGTCCTCCACGCCAAAATACACGAACGGGATGCCCACTTCATGGAACGCGCCATGGTCGGAGGCCATCGTCCAATCGTCCTGCTCCGGGTGGTCGGGCTGATCGTAGCCAAACAGCAGGTCGATGGCGTGCCGGGCTCCTACCGCCTCCAGCACCGGTCGCAGGCGCGGGTAGTGATGCGTACCAACGGCGTACAGCTCATCGGCAGGATTGCGGCTGATCATGTCCATGTTCACATTCAGGCGGAGCTGCTCCCGCGCCACGGGAGGATCCGCCACGAAGGCCCGGGCGCCCCGCAGGCCATGCTCCTCGGCATCCAGGAAGAGCAGCAGCAGCGAGTAATCGGTGGGGTGCTGCGTGAAGTAGCGTGCGGCCTCCAGTAGCGCTGCCGTGCCCGAAGCGTTATCGTCGGCTCCGTTATAGATGTCGCCGTCCTGCGCCCCCAGGTGGTCGTAGTGCGCCGTCACCACAATAAAGGTATCCGGCACGACCTGCCCTTCGATGTAGGCCATCAGGTTGACGCCTTCCCGCTCTTCCTCGGCCCGGCGATGGGTAAACGTGAATCGCTGCTCCAGGCCACCGTCGAAGGTCTGCAGGTCCAGGCCATCCAGTTGCTCGCGCAGATAGGTCCGGGCCATCGCTGCGCCCTCGGTGCCGGCGTCGCGGCCCTGCAGCGAGTCGTGGGCCAGCACCTCCACGTGCTGCAGCAGGCGCTCCACCCCTACACGCTCCTGCGCGTCAGCTACGGAGGGGAAGAGGCACCAGCAGACGAGGAGCCCTGCAATAAAGGTACGCATCACAGCAAGAGGTTAAGATTAGAGCAAGGAATACGCTATGCGCCACGCTCGAAACGGCAGCGGACGTAGCGGGTTCATCGCGCACGCTTGTTGGCTTCCTCCTCGCCCGCCCCAATCCCTGCATGCCTTCCGATGCCTCTTCCCGCGATGCCGACCTGCAGGCGCTGCGGCCTGTCGTTCCTGTAGATACGGACGGCGCGCAGGCGGTGGAACGCTTTCAGCATGAGGTCCTGCGGCCCATCCTCAAACTCCAGAACGACGTCATCCTGCAGCTGGTGGATCAGTTTGTGCAGAAGTACCATACGGACTACGAGCGGCGCTCCGACACCGACCGGCGAGCCATCCTGCGCAACCTGCTGAAGCAGGACAGCAAGCTCAAGCGCTTCCTTTTTGGAGTGATGGCGGGGCTTTTCACGGCGGAAGAGTTTGCCTTCTACCTGGCCCACGAAGGTGAGCTGCGCCGGCGCATGGTCCCGCTGCTGATTCAGCGCGTGGATGATCAGCGTCATCGCCTCAGCGCTACTGCCCCTACGTCCTGAGCCTCTTGGCGCCTTCCCCTCGCAACCCACCCGCTTCGCATGGCCTCTGCCCCCACCCAAGCCGGCGTTATTCCCTACCGCTTCGTCAAGGGCCGCCCCCGCGTCTTGCTGATCACCTCGCGCACGAGTAAGCGGTGGATCATCCCCAAAGGCCATATCGAGCCCGACCTCACCGCGCGCGCCTCCGCCCGGATGGAGGCGTTCGAGGAGGCCGGGGTGCGCGGGAGAATTGGGAAAGCGGCCGTCGGCACCTATAAACACATCGTCCGGCCAGGCACGAAGCAGGTGGCAGTCTTCCTGATGCAGGTAGAGGAGCAACTGGACGACTACCCGGAAGCCGACGAGCGCCGCCGCCGCTGGATGAGCGTGAAGGACGCCCGTAAGCGGGTGCTGGAGCGCGGCCTGAAACGCCTCTTTAAGAATGTATCTTTTCCCCGATCTGTATGAGTACCCCTGCTATTCCGGTCGCCCCTCCCGCTGCCCTCCCCCCGGTAGCCCAGCGGTTCTGGCGCTACGTGCAAATCGACACCACCTCCGACCCGGGTGCTGACGCGACGCCCTCTACCGAGCGGCAAAAGGTGCTGGGCCAGCTGCTTGTAGACGAACTGGAGGCGATGGGCGCCACGGACCCCGCCATGGACGACCACGGGTACGTGTACGCCACCCTCTCGGCCACCACCCGCACGCCCGGTCCGGTGCTGGCCTTGCTGGCGCATCTCGACACCTCACCGGACGCCCCCGGAGCCGGCGTCACGCCCGTCTTGCACCCGGCGTACGACGGCTCGGCGGTGCCGCTGCCGGGCGACCTGTCGGTCGTCCTGGACCCGGAGCGGCAGCCCGCCCTCCGCGACCACGTCGGGCACGACCTCATCACCAGCGACGGCACCACCCTGCTGGGCAGCGATGACAAAGCCGGCGTGGCCGTCCTGATGCAGCTGGCCGCCGAACTTGTGGCCGACCCCTCGCTCCCCTGCCCCACCGTCCGCCTCTGCTTTACCGTGGATGAAGAGATTGGCCGGGGCGTGGACAAGCTGGACCTGGAGCGCCTCGGAGCGGATGTGGCGTACACGCTGGACGGCAGCGGACGCGACACGCTCTACACCGAGACGTTCAACGCCGCAGAGGCCACGGTGACGGTTGAGGGGGTGGCGGTGCACCCGGGCTATGCGAAGGACGTGATGGTGAACGCCGCCCGGATCGTAAGCCGGCTGGTGGCGCAGCTCCCGCCCGACGAGGCCCCAGAAACGACGGCAGGCCGCGAGGGCTACTTCCATCCACATACCACCGCCGAGGGGACGGCCCAGCAGGCGTCGGTGCGCATCCTGCTGCGCGACTTCACGGACGAGGGCATGGCCCGGCGCAAGGCGTTTCTTCGGCACCTGGTCGACACCCTGCGGACGCAGCACCCGAGGGCGACCATCGACCTTGCCATCGAGGACCAGTACCGCAACATGGGGCATTACATTCAGGCGTCAGACCCGCGGGTGATTTCGCTGGCGCACGAAGCAGCCGATAGCATCGGCATCGACCTGACTGAGTCCATCATCCGCGGTGGCACCGACGGCGCGCGCCTTTCGGAAATGGGCCTACCCACACCCAACGTCTTCAACGGTGGCCACGATTACCACAGCTGCTTCGAGTGGAACACCGTCCAGAACCTGACGCACGCGCTACGCTACACGCAGGCCCTCGTCGCCACGTGGGCCTACCGCAGCCGCACGCCGTAGCCGCGCTTCATCGCTCACGCCGTATCCCCATCAAGGCCCTATCATGAACGCTCCCTCCAGCAACCCTCCCTCCAGTGACCCTCCCGATCAACACCGCACGCGGCCCCTTGGGCACACCGGCTCGCGGATTCTGGTCATTCTTGCGGTCATCATCATTCTGGGCGGCTCCTTCCTGTTCGCCCGCTACCTGGTGCAGGTATCCGAAGACCCGGCCACGCAGGAGCGCCTCGAGCAGCTTGAGGAACGGGAGCGCGAGGAACAGGAGACGCAAGACGGGGAAGCGTTGGAATAGGACACGGCCTGGTTGGCCATAGTCGCCACTCCCTGCTACGCCACTCCCTGCTACGCCAGCCGCGCCCCGTTGGGCACAGGCGCCTCCGGTACAGCCAGCACAACGCTGCCGTCAGATCGGTGCAGGCCCGTCACAAGGCATTCGGATAGATGCGGCCCGATCTGTTTCGGGGGGAAATTCACCACGGCCAACACCTGCATCCCGATAAGATCGGCTGCAGTGTACCGATCCGTAATTTGCGCGCTGGACTTGAGCACCCCAACGTCATCCCCAAAGTCGATATGCAGGATATAGGCAGGTGTCCGCGCCTCCGGGAAGTCCTCCACCGACAGGACCGTGCCCGCGCGCAGTTCTACCTTCTGAAAATCGTCCCAGGTGATGGGTGGCATACAGATGAATGGTCAGGTCAGAAACAGGGATGGGAAATGACGCCATTGGGTCCCCCAAAAACCCGTAGGGACGCATCATGATGCGTCCCCACCCCACCCCAAAGCCATAATACATCCACATCAATGTGCCCGGCACGATGCGTCCCCACCCCACCCCGAAGCCATAATGCATCCACCCTAATGCGCCCGGCACGATGCGTCCTCACCCCAAAATGCCCCATCACGACCCGCCCCCATCCCGCCCCGATGCCACCATCACCGGCCCCAGTTCCTCCGCCGTGAGCTCCGCCTCAGCATCCTTCCCAAAGTACAGCAAGATGCCGATGAGCAGCGGCGCCGAAATCAGGAGCGAAGCCCACCACGGGAAGCCAAACCCGGTCGGGATGGTGCCCAGCAGGATCGCCACCACGCCGACCGTCAGCGCGTACGGCAGCTGCGTGTTGACGTGGTCGATGTGATCGCAGCCCGAGGCCATGGAGGACAAAATGGTGGTGTCCGAGATCGGCGAGCAGTGATCCCCCCACACGCTCCCCGCCAGCACGGCGGAGACGGACGAGTAGATGATGTGGTAGTGGGACGGATCCGTCATTTGGTTGATCTGCAACACCGCCCACACCAGCGGAATGATGAGCGGCATCAGGATGCCCATGGTCCCCCAGCTGGAGCCTGTGGCAAAGGCCGTGGCGGCCGCCAGTACAAAAATGATGGCCGGTACGAGGCCCGGGTTGAGCGTCTCGCCCAGCACCGTCATCAGGTACTCGGCGGTGTTGAGTACGGTCGTGATCTCGGAGAGGGCCCACGCCAGCACCAGAATGATCATGGCAAAGAGCATCGACTTGAGGCCCGCGTACCAGGCTTCCACCGTCTCTTCGAGCGTCAGGATGCGCTGCCCTACCGAGAGCGCGGCAGCGACCACCACGCCCAGCAGCGAGCCCCACATCAGCGCCTTGTAGGAGTCCGCATTGCCGATGATGTCCTGCAGCGAGGCCCCGGCGCCGGCTTCCTGCAGGCCCGTCACGTACAGCCCGCCCAGCACCGCGCCGACCAATACCAGGATAGGCACCACCGCATTGAGCGCCCGCTGAGGCTTGCCGGGCTTGGGTGCCATCTCCTCGCTCTCGCCCGCTGCCTCATCGACGTTCGACCCTTCCCGCAGCACCTCGCCCGTCGTGCGCGCCCGGCGCTCAGCCTCATACATCGGACCAAAATCTCGTCTGAAATAAGCCACCGCAAATACAAAGACAATGGCCAGGATCGGGTAAAAACTGTAGGCCAGCGAGTTTAGAAAAATGCTATAGGCCGCCTCCGAATACCCGTCGATCTGATCGACTGCCGTCCCCACGAGGCCTACCTGATAACCGATCCAGGTGGTGACAAACGCGAGGGTAGCGATGGGCGCGGCGGTGGAGTCGACCAAGTAGGCCAGCTTCTCGCGCGAGATGCGGAGCTTGTCCGTTACCGAGCGCATCGTGTTGCCGACCACCAGCGTGTTAGCGTAGTCATCGAAGAAAATGGCCAAGCCCAGGCCGCCCGTCGCCAGTTGCCCACGCTGGGCGTTGCTGGCCCAGGTGATGATGTAGTTTACCACGCCCTGCATGCCACCGTTTTTGGAGATGATGCCCACCATGCCGCCAATCATCAGCGAAAACAGGATGATGGCCGCGTGCCCGCTATCGGCAAGGGCCCCCAACACATACACCTCAAACGACGCCAGCAGCCCGGTCCATAGCCCGCTTGCGGTAAGCCCGGCCGCAATCCACGCGCCCACCCACACGCCCAGAAAGAGCGAAGGCACCACCCGCTTAAAGATAAGCGCCATGCCAATCGCCAGCAGTGGGGGCAGGATGGAGAGCCACCCCGGAAGCATGCCGGCTGGCGTTTCGATCTGCACGGCGTCAGCCGCCCACAGGGGCGTCACCCCGCCCGTGCAGAGGAGCAGCAATCCGACGCCAAGCAGCGAGCACGCGATACGGTGGGGCATGGGGGGCAGAGGCAATCGAGGGGAAATCTACGCGCTGGTGCCAAAGATGCGGTCGCCCGCGTCGCCCAGGCCGGGGCGGATGAACGCCTGGGCGTCCAGTTCGCGGTCAATGGCGGCGGTGATGATGCCAACCTCCGGATGCGCCTCCGTCAGGGCCTCCACGCCCTCCGGAGCGGCCACGAGGCACACAAAGGTGAAGCGCTGAGCGCCGTGGCCCTTCAGATGGTCGATGGCCGAGATCGCACTGCCACCTGTGGCCAGCATGGGATCGACTACGATGACACGCGCCGACGAAATGCCGCCAGGAATATTACTGTAGTAATCGACGGGCTGCTTGGTCTCTTCGTCGCGCTGCATGCCGAGGTGCCCCACGCGCGCCTCCGGGATGAAGCGCACCACGCCGTCCACCATGCCCAGCCCGGCCCGCAAGATGGGCACCACAATCACCTCATCGGCAATCGCATAGCCGGTCGTGGCCTCCAGCGGGGTTTCGATGGGATGCTCCCGCAGGGCAAGCTCGCGCAGCGCTTCGTAGCCCAGGATAGCGGCGGCATCGGAGAGGGTATCGCGGAAGACGCCGTGCGGCGTCTCCGCCCGACGCAGACGCGTCAGGTCGCGCCTGAGCAACGGGTGATCGACAATTGTGACGTGTTCCATGACGCAGCACACCAGCAGGTGAGGAGTCCAGCGAGTCGTTAGGAGGCGTCAGCCGAGCCCCCGCCCTTCTTGCCCTTCTTCTCTTCTCGAACGCGCTTTTGCACCTCTTCATTTTCCAGCCAGGGCTGACGGTCGAAATACGACTTCGTGAGCTTGGCCAGTACCGGCGATAGGAGGACGAGCGCCAACACGTTCGGAATCGTCACCAGCGATAACGCCACGTCCCCGATATTCCAGATGGTCGTCACCGCGAGCACCGCCCCGATGAAGTGGAAGATCAGGAAGACCGCTTTGAAGGGCAGAATAGCACCGATGCCAAACAAGTAGTTGGCGCACCGGTCGCCGTAGTAGCTCCACGAGATCGACGTGGAGATGGCAAAGAGGAAGACGCTGATAAGCACCATATACCGCCCGAAGTCGCCCAGCCCAATGGGCTCAAGCCCTCGCTGAAAGCCAAGCGACGTAAGGGGCGAGCTCGTACGTACGGCGCCGCCGTAGAGAGTCTCGATGCGCTGCCCGTCGTCTGTTTCTGCCGTTTGTAACGCCGGGAAGAGGGTGCCGGTGAACGTCTCCGTCTGCTCTGGGTCGGTGAAGAGCTGTGGCACGGCTACATCGTGGTAGCCCAGGTACACGGCATCGTCCCCATTTAGAGGAAAGCCCTCGCGAAACTCAAGCTCGGCGGGGGCACTGACGCGCTCGTATCCCTCCGCGTCACTGCCTTCCACATAGCTGATGTTGGGATTGCCGAGATCCAGCGTGGTGTCCACCCGCGCATCGTACGCACCCGTCACCACGATGACGAGGGCCGTCATGGTGCAGACCACGATCGTGTCGATGAACGGCTCCAGCAGCGCCACGGACCCTTCCGATACGGGCTCGTCTGTTTTGGCGGCCGAGTGGGCGATCGGGGCTGAGCCCTGCCCGGCTTCGTTGGAGAAGAGACCGCGCTGCACGCCGTACGTCATGGTGGTCAAGAACACGCCGATGCCCGTGCCCGCCACGCCTGCGGCCGGATCGAACGCCTCGGTAAAGATGCGCGCAAAGCTGGAGCCCACGTCGCCGAGGTGCAGCCCTAACACCACAAGCGCGGCAAGAATGTAGATGGCGGCCATGACCGGCACCAGCAGGCTGGTTACCCGCCCGATGCGCTTGATGCCGCCAATGATGACAATACCGACAACGGTGGCAGTGAAGAGCCCGGTGATCCACGTGGCAATCCCGAACATGTCGTTAAACTCGGTAGCCACCGTGTTGGCCTGCACGGCGTTACCCGTCATCAGCGACGTCAGCATCAGCATGAAGGCGAAAAACATCGCGATGGGCTTCCAGTGCTTCCCGAGCCCCTTCTCGATATAGTACATGGGCCCCCCGGCCACCGTACCGGCCCAGACCCGCTTGCCTACCTCCGGCCTCACGGAAACGCGATAGTGCTGCGCGAGCGTCACCTCGCTGTACTTGGTGGCCATCCCCAGCAGCGCGGTCACCCACATCCAGAACACCGCTCCCGGCCCGCCGATGTGAATGGCCAGCGCGACTCCGGCGATGTTGCCAATGCCGACGGTAGCTGAGAGCGCGGTGTTGAGCGCCTGAAAGTGGGTCACGTCGCCCGGCTCGTCCGGATCGTCATATTTGCCGCTTGTGACCATAATCCCGTGCCAGAACCGACGAAACTGTACAAACCCGAGCCGGAGCGTGAGGAAGATCCCGGCTCCCAGCAGGGCGACCACCAGCACAGGCGTCAGGTAAGAGTTGAGGACGCTGATAATCTGGTCGAGAAGCTCCATGGATGGCGAACGGCGTTAGGATAAGGAAACAGCAGCGCATGCGAGCGGCACGCGATACCAGACGACGGTGGGGGTGATGGGCAAAAGGCCAGGGACACAAGGCACCGGGAGGCACCCGGACGTGAACCGGGCAAAATATAACGCGCACGGGTCAGGGTCGCAACCAGGAAGTGAAATCGAGTTGATTCCAGCACATTTGCCACCCCACCATCGCCCGGTTCCCCCCACCCCGTGCCGTCAGGAGCGCTGGTCCGGTCCCTGCTCAGCCGCTGCAGGCACATGGCGCTCCGGCACCTCCGACGGATGGTTTAGCTCGTCGGCATAGCGGTTGTACACCCAGGTCACCCCTACCGCAAACAGTGCAGCGGCGATGCCCAGCAGGGCGTTGAAAAATGGAGGGCCGGCGAGCGCGAGCCGGATCAGGACGGTAGAGACGGCAAACCCGGAGTTACGGAAGACGACGCCATAGTTCAGGTTGTATTGCAGCGACACAAACACGATCAGGACGTCGGTGAAGATGAACACGGTAAACACGACGTCGAAAAACGGGATCAGCGTGCCGTCGGTCACAAAGCGCCACAGCGCCACCGCCCCGATGAGGGCGATCGTGGCCTGCAATAGCAGGGCTACGGCTTTCTTGGCCGTGAGGAAGGACTGCTGCTCTGCTTTCGACTGCGTAATGGGCGCGTGCCGCTGCATCGCATAAAAGAGCCCCACAATCCCAAAGATGACGAGCGCGCCGCTGGCATCCGAAAGGATAAACGCGACCGGCCCTTCGATCGTCGTCCACGAGATGGGCTCGTCCAGCCCCTGCAGCTCGATGAACGATTGCCGGAGCAGCACCAGGGAAAAGATCTCCAACTGCTTGCCGGCCGCGTTCGCCACGGAATCCACCATCCCGAAGGCCAGGCCAATCACTTCAAAAATGAGGAAGGCGGTGAAGGCCGCGCTGATCGCGTAAAAGTGGTTGGTCGGGATCTGCGTTGCGAGCGGCTCGGGGAAAAGGCCCAGCCGGTTGGCCTCAATCACCACCAGCATTATGGCAAAGATGCCAATGAGAAGCCCCCCGGCAAACCCCTGCCGGGTACCCCACTCCCACCGCGTTTCCAGGCGGTCGTAAAGCGTGTTGATGGGCCTGGAGAGCGGCACGGGAAGGCCTCGGGTGCTGTGGTGTCGGGGAAACGGTTCGAGCGGGGGGTACGGCTACAGCGTCTTCGGGTCTACCTCGACGACTTGCCCACCCATCAGGGCCAGCGTGCGCGAAGGGTGGTTTTTGACGATGCGGTAGTCGTGCGTGGCCATCAGTACGGTCATGCCCTGCCGATGGAGGCCCAGCAGCACGCTGTGGATTTCGTCGGCCACGCGGGGGTCCAGGTTACCCGTCGGCTCATCGGCCAGGAGGATCCACGGCTCATTCGCGATGGCCCGCGCGATCACCACGCGCTGCTGCTCGCCGCCCGAGAGCTCATGCGGAAACTGCCGGTGCTTGTGGCTCAGCCCTACCCGCGCCAGGAGCTGCAACACGCGGCTCTTCACAGCCGCGCCCGACTTGCCCGTCACGTACAGCGTGAAGGCCACATTCTCGTACACGCTCCGATCCGGCAGCAGCTGAAAGTCCTGAAACACCACCCCCAGCGACCGGCGCAGGTACGGGATCTCTTTTTTGGTGATGGTGTCGCTACGATAGTCCCCCACGCGCACCCGGCCCTCTTCCGGCGTCAGGTCCATGTAGAGCATGCGCAGCAGCGAACTCTTGCCGCTGCCCGTGGGCCCGATCAGGTACACGAGTTCGCCCTGCTGGATCTCCAGCGAGACGCTCTCCAGCACCGACCGACGGCTGCCATCGGGAAGCTCGTACGACAGGCTGGCGTTGCGAATATCGATCATGGCAAACGGAAACGGTCGAAAGGGAAACGGCGGGGGCTACCCGCCCGGTGCACGCAGCACCCAGTGAATACGCTCGGAGGCGTCGGTGGCCGGATTCAGCGAGAAGGCATCGTAGGCACCTTCCACCTGTAGCGGCGTCGCGGCCAGTTGCTCCAGGATCTCAGCCCGCGTATAGGCGCGCTGTACGTGAGTTTCGGTAAAGGTGCGGCCATCGACGGATAGCGTAAACGTCGTCGTGTGCAGCCGCTCGGCCGCGTCGTAGGTGCTGCGGCGCTCGTAGGTAAAGCCGTCTTCGCTACCCGCATCATCAAAGTGCGCGGCGTTGTTCTCCGAGTTGGCGGGCGTGCTCTGATCTACGATAAACACGCCGCCGGGGCGCAGCGCCCTCGCCACCCCGTGAAATAGCGCCGCTAATTGGGCAGGATCGGTCACATAGTTGAGGCCGTCGTACAGCAGCAGCACCGCATCGACCGGCGAGGATACGCGGAGGTTGGTGAAGTCGGCCTCCGCAAACGTAACCGCCGCATCAGCTGCCCGCGCCTTGCGGCGGGCAACGGCAATCATGACGGGGGCGCGATCGGTGGCGCGGTAGGCATAGGGCCCCCGCGGCTGCAGCTCCAGCGCCAGCGAGCCGGTCCCACAGCCCAACTCCAGGATGCGCGCCGGCGTCACGTCGTGGGCCGCGAAGAGGCGCTCCACGTGGTCGGCCCAGCCGGGGTAGTCCACGTGGGCCATCACCAGATCATACCCCACCGCCAGCACGCTATACGGCGCAGATTCAGCAGTGGATGAAGGGGGTGAAGCCATGGCAGTAAAAACGGTTAGGCCGGGGTGGAGGCGCGCTTGCGGCGCTGATGCACCACGTCAATGGCGAGGTAGAGCGCTGCCCGGAGGCTGCCCGGCGACGCCTGCCCTCCCCCAGCGATGTTGTACGCCGTGCCGTGGTCGGGCGACATGCGCACGATGGGGAGCCCGGCCGTGTAGTTGATGCCACTCTCAAACGCCAGCGTCTTGAACGGCACCAGGCCCTGATCGTGGTACATGGCCAGCACGGCATCGTGCAGCCGATACCCCCCGATCCCAAAGAAGCTGTCGGCCGGAAACGGCCCGTAGACGAGGTAGCCGCCTGCGCGCGCTTTCTTGATGGCCGGCACGATCGACTCAATCTCTTCCCGTCCCAGCACGCCGCCATCGCCTGCGTGCGGGTTGAGGCCCAGCAGCGCAATCTTCGGCCGCTGAATCCCAAAGTCCTCCCGCAGCGCCGCATCGATAATGGAAATCTTCTGCAGGATGCGATCGCACGTCACGTGCTTGGGGATGTCCCACACTGGCATGTGGCCCGTCACCAGGCCGACGCGCAGCTCATCGGAGACGAGCATCATGGTGTGATGGTCATCCGCGCCCACGCGCTCCGAGATAAACTCGGTGTGGCCGGGGTAGTCGTAGCCCGCCTTCGAGATGGCCTCTTTGGAGATGGGGGCCGTTAGCATCGCGTCGATCGCCCCCTCAAGGCACAGGTCCGTCGCGCGCTCTACCGCCTGCATCGCCACCTTACCCCCGGTTTTGGTTGCCTTTCCAAACTGCACCCGGGGCGTGGCCTCGGGGTCGGGGTCCAGCACATAGAGCACATCCTCGGAGCAGGTCTCCGGCGGGGTATCGACCGTTCGGATTTTGACGCTGGAGAACCCGAGGTGGCGTGCGTGGTGATGCAGCACATGGGCGGACCCTATGGCGAAGGGCCGTACGAAGCGGTAGAGGCGGGTATCGGCCAGGGCCTTCAGCACCACCTCCGGACCGATGCCGTTGGGGTCGCCCAGCGAGATCCCCACCCGCGGCAGATACCGCTGGCGCGGCGCCGTTGACACGTCAAGCGGAGCCGTGGGCGTGCGTTCGGAAGCCATCAGATGACAAAGGGCAGGTGGACAGAAAACGATACGGGTTGGTTATGACCGCTTGCGGGGGTCGGCCCGCTCCCGCAAAAACTCCACGAGCAGCCGCACGCCGAAGCCGGTCCCACCTTTGGGGCGGTAGGGCTTCGCCGATTGGAGGAAGGCGGGCCCGGCGATGTCGAGATGGGCCCAGGGATAGGACACAAAGTGCTCCAAAAACTTGCCTGCCGTGATGCAGCCCGCCTCCTTGCCGCCCACGTTTTTAAGGTCGGCCACGTCGCTCTCAAGCTGCTCCTTATAGTCGTCGTCCAGCGGCAGCGGGTGCACCCGGTCGCCACTGCGCTGCCCGGCGTCGCGCAGGGCCTGCAGGCGGGCTTCGGGGGCATCGCGGTTGTTGGTCATGAGCGCCGCGACGTTGGAGCCCAGCGCCACCACCTGCGCCCCCGTCAGCGTGGCCAGGTCCAGCACCAGCTCCGGGCGGTACGTTTTGGCGTACGAGAGCGCGTCAGCCAGGATGAGGCGGCCCTCGGCATCTGTGTTCAGCACCTCCACAGTGGCGCCCGAGTGCATGCGGAGCACATCGCCCGGGACGTAGGCGTTCTCGCCCGGGCGGTTGTCGGTGGCCGGGATGAGGCCCACCACGTGCAGTTGCAGGTTCAGCTTGGCAATGACCTCAAACGCTCCCACCACAGCCGCTGCGCCGGCCATGTCGGCCTTCATGAAGTCCATCGAGTTCTTGGTGGGCTTGAGCGAGAGGCCGCCCGTGTCAAACATCACGCCCTTCCCCACCAGCACGATGGGTTTCTCATTCACCGCGTGCTCCGGCTTCCAGGTCATCTCGATAAACACGGGCGGGTCCTGGCTGCCCCGGTTCACGGCCAGCAGGCCGCCCATTTTTTCTTCCTCGATCAGGGTCTTATTCCAGACTGAGACCTCATAGCCACAGCGCTTGCCCGACTTCTCCACCGCTTTGGCGAAGAGCGTCGGGGTCTTGTCATCTGGCGAAAGGTTGACGAGGTCGCGCGCCGCGTTCACCCCTTCGGCCACCACGCGCCCTCGCTCTGCGCCGCGCCGGGCGCCGCGTTCCTTGGCATCAGCATGGAGCACCAGGCGCTGCGGTCCATCGAACGCGCCGTGTGCATCGGTCTTGTACTGCCGAAAGCGATAGCTGCCCAGGCTGAAGCCTTCCACCAGTGCCTGCCCGGTTGCCTCGCCCTCCAGCGGCAGGTCCGGCACCACAAAGCCCACGGTGTTGGTTTCCCGCTTTTGCGCCACCGAAGCCCCCGTCGCAGCGGCGCGGCGGACGCGCTCGGCGTCGGCTTCCTCGGTTTTGCCCAGGCCCACCAGCAGCACCCGCTTGGCGCGCCCTTCAGCCGGGTACACCAGCGCGTCATCGTCTTTTTTGCCGCCCACATCCGCGAGCGCACGCTCCACCTCCGCGCCCAAGGCCTTGATCAGGTAAGCCGTGTGCTCCTCCGGGGCATCCTCCGCCACCGGAACGATGAGCAGGTCCACGTCAAGCTCGCGCAGCGGAAGGGTCGTGACGGATACTTTCATTGGGGGGAGTCGGACTGAAGATTGAGGAGCGTAGAGAGGTAGGCTTCATCATCGGCGGTGAGGTCGGGGTCCGGCGCCTCATCCGGCGCGGTGGCCTCCGCGGTGGCCCCGGCAGGAAGGTCGAGATGGGTGGGCGCTGCGGAAAGCACGGCATCGACCACGTCGTCCAGCCCGCCCTCGATAAACACCCCGGACGCATTGCGATGCCCGCCGCCGCCAAAGGCCTTCGCCCAGCCGTTGACCGCCACATCGCCTTTGGAGCGGAAGCTGATCTTGACGCCCTTGGCGGTCTCGGTAAAGAGCAGCGCTGCCTGAACGCCACGCATCGACAGCGGGTAGTTGACAAACCCCTCGGCGTCGTCGGTGCTGGCCTCGGCGGCATCCAGCATCTGCCGGGTGATGAGCATATAGCTCACAAAGCCATCGTAGCGCACGCGGAGGGTGTCGAGCGAGCGCGAGAGCAGCCGCAGCCCGGCAAACGTGCGCGTGTCATAGATAGCCGAGTGGATCGGTTCGGGCGAGAGGTCGCCCCGCCGGAGCAAGTCAGCGATGATGTCGTGAACACGCGGCGTGACGCTGCTGTAGCGGAAGGAGCCGGTGTCCGTCATGATGGCCACGTACAGGTTCGTGGCGATAGCCTCATCGATCACCGAGGCGTCGTGCCCAGCGATGAACTCGTAGATGAGCTCGCCGGTGGACGAGGCGGTGTCGCGGGAGAAGGTGGCGTCGAAGCCGGGCTCGGGCTCCAGGTGGTGGTCGATGAGCACGCGCTGGGCCTGGCTCGCCTCCACCGCGGTGTGCACCTCCCCGATGCGGCTCAGCTTGTTGGTGTCCACGATCGCGATCACGTCGGCTGCGTCGATAAGCTGACGCTGCGCCAGCGACCCGTCAAACGTCTGGAGCGCGCCAGCCCCGGGCATCCAGGTGAGGTTGGGCGCCGCTGCATCTGTGTTGATGCAGTGCACGGTAATGCCCTGGGCTTCCAGAAAATGCGCCAGGGCGAGTTGCGAGCCGATGGCATCACCATCCGGACGGATGTGAGTACAGATAACAACGGACGTGCTGTCGAGCAGCATCCGGCGAACAGAATCAGGCATGCCGTAGCGGTTAGGGCAGGGAGGCAATAAATAGCCGGTACCAAACGACTGCCTCCGCGTGAAGGTTCAGCCCGTGGCCCTGCCGCTACCCTCAGGCAGCCTGAGCGGTGTGGGCCGGCTCGGGAGATGCCTCCGTGGGGTCTTGTGCGTCGTCCTGGGACGTAGCGTCGTCTTGCGGCGTAGCGTCGGCGGAGCCGTTTACCAGTGCGTCCGCACGCGGTGTAGGGGCGGAGGGCGTGTCCAGGATGAGGCGGGCGCTGCGCTGGTACGTAAAGTAGTTGTACATCCAGTTCACAAACGCGCTGGCGCGGTTGCGAAAGCCGACGATCTTGGCGATGTGGATAAAGACCCACAGCACCCAGGCGGTAAAGCCTTTCAGCTTGATGCCTCCGGGCAGTTCGCCCACGGCGGCATTGCGGCCGATGGTGGCCATCTGCCCGAGGTTGCGGTAGGTGAAGTCCGCTCGCTCCTTTCCGGCCCGCAGCGCCAGGATCTGCCGTGCCGCATGCCGGCCCTGCTGCATGGCCACCTGCGCCACCCCGGGATACGGCGTGCCTTCGGCGTCTTCGGCCGCGGCCATGTCGCCTACCACGTACACCCGGTCATCGTCCGGCAGCGCCAGCGTGCGCTCTACCACCACCGAGCCGTCTCCTTTCTGCGCTGTGTTCAGTGTATCAGCGAGGGGGTGCGCACGGACACCCGCCGCCCAGATGAGCGTCTGCGTGGGCACCCAGTCGCCACAGGCCAGCTGCACGCCCGTGGCCTCCGCATGCTCTACCACCGCGCCCGTCCGTACTTCCACACCCCGCTGCTCCAACGTCTCGCGGGTGTACTGCTGAAGGGAAGGCTCGTACGGGGGGAGCAGATGGTCTTGCATCTCAATAAGGACCACGCGGGCATGCTCCTGCACATTGAGGTGCGCGAAATCGCCTTCCAGCGTACTAAAGAGCTCCACCAGCGCCCCGGCCATCTCCACGCCCGTGGGGCCGCCACCGACCAGCACAAACGTGAGCGCCCCTTCCCCCGCTTCCGCCGGGTCCTGGTCGAACCGCTCAAACTGCCGAAGGGCGTGGTTGCGCAGCTTGATGGCGTCCGGGATGTTCTTCAGCGGAAAGGCGTGCTCTTCCGCACCCGGCACGCCAAAGTAATGCGTCACTGCTCCGGCGCAGACCACCAGGTAGTCATACGGTACGGTCGCCCCGTCGGCCATCTGCACGTGCTGCGCCTCTCGGTCCACTGTCGCGACGGTGCCCATCCGAAAGCGCGCATTCGGCTGCTTCCGAAAGATGTCCCGCACGTTGTGGGCGATGTCATCCGCCTCCAGCCCGGCCATCGCGACCTCATACAGTAGCGGCTGAAACTTGTGGTAGTTATTGCGATCGATGAGGGTGATGTCAACGGGGGCGTCCGCCAGGCCCTTGACGACCTCCAGCCCGGCGAACCCTGCGCCGATGACAACGACGCGGTCTCGGTCGCTTTCGGACGCCGAAACAGCCGTATCGGTGTGCTGCAGTGAAGGGGAAGACATGGCCAAGGATGTTGGATGATAGGAACAGGACAACATCCACAACAACGTACGCCCTCCCGTCTCGGATTCTATTACAGCTGGTTAACCTGCCCTCGCGGCGTGCGGAAAGCGGTTCCGGCAGCGAATTGTCCAACCCCGTTACGATCAACCTCTTACCGCCAGGGCCGGTGCTACTGCTTTTGTCCCTTTACGCCCTGCAGGCTGCGCTCCGATAGCAGGTTGACGTCGTAGGATCGCACGCGGCCATTCTTCTCGCGGTGGCGGTCGAGGGCCAGCGTAATCATCCGGTCCAGCAGTTCATCAAACGGGACGCCGGAGGGCTCCCACAGGTAGAATGAAAAAGAGCCCGGAATGGTGTTGATCTCGTTGAAGAAGACGGCCCCGGTATCGCCGTTGAGCAGAAAGTCGATGCGGGCTACGCCGCTGCAGTCGAGGCTCTGAAAGGTACGCACGGCCAGGTCCTGGATGTGCTGCGCCTGGTCAGGCGGGAGGTCGGCCGGGATCTGGCGGTCGAGAGAGGCCATCCCTTCGCTCCCGCCGCCTTGCTTTGCGCCGCCGGAAGGGCCGCCCTCTTTGCCGGGGCCGGCATCCCCTCGCATGTATTTTTCCGCATACGTCAGCAGCGCCTCGTCCTCGGTCCGCACCGGCTCCTCGAGCACGCTGGCCTCCGCAGCCTGCGGCGACCCGAGGACGGAGCAGTTGATCTCGCGCAGCGGCTGCACGGCCTGCTCCACCAGCACCTTGTCATCGTAGCGGAGCGCTTCTTCGATCGCTGCATCCAGCGCAGCCCGATCGGCGGCAAAGGCGATCCCGATGGAGGAGCCCAGCCGCGCCGGCTTCACCACTACAGGCAGTCCCAACGTATCCACGATGCGGTCGAGCCAGGTATCTTCGTGATATCCCCAATCGCTTTCCTGAAACGCGAGGTAATCGACCACCGGAATGTTCTGCTGCTGGCAAAGCCGCTTGGCCTGCACCTTATCCATGCCCACGGCCGAGCCCAGCACGCCGCTACCCGTGTAGGGCACGTTGAAAAGCTCCAGCAGGCCCTGCAGTCCGCCGTTTTCACCATCTCCGCCGTGCAGACCGGGTAGCACGACGTCCAACTCAATGATGGAGGGTGAAGGGCCAAACCAACCGCCCCCCGGGTCCGTGCGTAGCCGGAGCGTGCGGTACGAGCGCGGATCAAGCACGACGGGCATCGCCGCCTCAATCGCAGCATCCAGATCGGTGAAGGTGTCGGGGTCGAGCAGATGGGCTCCCGTGTACCAGGCGCCATCTTTCGCGATGTAGAGCGGCACCGGGCGGTAGCGATCGCGGTCCAGCGCGGCCGCGGCCTGGAGCGACGAGATCACCGATACTTCGTGCTCGGGGGAAACGCCGCCAAAAGCGACGCCCACGGTAAGCGGAGGGCGAGAGGAGGCCATGGAGAAGAGGCAATGAGGGAGCAAACAACCGACGGCCTGTACGACGACGAACGAATCCTGCGTGTTCGCCCGGCGCTGAGGCGCGGTCATAGGCCACCGGTGGGGCTACCGGCGGTCTTCCTGCATCCGCTCATAGCCATAGCGCACGGCCTCGCGCACGTGCGCATAGTTAACGTGCGGCTCTACTTCCTCAAACTTGGCGCGGATCTCGTCTTCCACGTCTTCGAACGAGCGCTGTTGGTTGGCCTCCGTACTGCCGAGACCATAGCCAAACTTGTAGGCCGGCTCGTAACTCGTGAACTGCGATTCCGCGTCGGCATAGGTGGCGTCGAAGTGCGCGCGAAAATCCTGCACGTAGCCTTCAGGACCGGCGGCAATAACCTCCGGCGGTTGCGCATCAGGGTCGTCTGCGCCCACAACGCCTTCGTTGGCTTCCTTCATTGCAGCCGTGTCTACAATCAGCGCGTCCGTGCCTACGGTCATGGCGTACAGCGGGTAGGCCGTGCCCCGATTTAGGACGACGCGGCGCGTACCGCGGGCTTCTTCCACCTCAGCCACGACGCCCAACTTTTCACCGTTAATATCTACGACATCGAGCCCAACAAGCGTCTCGTCATCTACGCTCATGAGCGATTCATCGTCCTGCGGCGGTTGGTCAGTCATGGGAGTGTTGATCGATTAGACGTCATAATCACTACTTTTACTATACAGCCCGGACGCTTCTGTGCTTCATGTATGAGGGCGCAAGCCCGGAGGATTCCGCAGGCGTAACAGTTTCTGCCCCCATAGCGCCGGGCTCGGGGGGTGGGGGCCGAAGCGAACCGCGGCCGACCGGCCAGACAGCCGTACGGAAGTGAAGGAACGACGAACCCGGACATCCGTGCTCGCATCGCTCGGCCACGGCCCCTACCTTTGAGGCGTAGCGCCAGCCCTGCCCATTCCTTACCCGCTCTCCTTTGCCATGACCCCCGACCTCTTGTTGCGCGGTGGCACCGTGCTCGACCCCGTCGCTGACACCGAAACGCGTGCCGACGTGCACATCCGCGACGGCGCCATTGCCGCCGTGGGGCCGGACCTCAACGTTGAGGGCGTACCGGTCGTGGATCTCGACGGAGCCTACATCTCTCCTGGCTGGATGGACATGCACGTGCACCTGCGCGAACCCGGCTTCGAGCACAAAGAAACGATTGCCACGGGCTGCCAGGCAGCGGCTGTTGGCGGATTCACGGCCGTGGCCTGTATGCCCAATACCGAGCCGCCCATCCACACCCGCGATGTGGTGGAGTTTATCATCGAGCAAGCCGCGCACACGCCGGTGGATGTGCACCCCATCGCCTGTGTGTCAAAGCAGCGGGAAGGAAAAGAACTCACAGAGATGGCTATGCTCGTAGAAAGCGGCGCGGTGGCCTTCAGTGACGACGGCTCACCGGTGCAGCATAGCGGCCTCATGCGCCGGGCGCTGGAGTATAGTGCGATGCTGGACCGCCCCATCATCAACCACATGGAAGACCTTACGCTGAACCCGCATGGGCACATGCATGAGGGCGCCGTCGCTACGCGGTTGGGCGTGCCCGGCATTCCCGCATTGGCCGAAGAAGTTATGATTGCGCGCGACCTGCTGCTGGCAGAGGTCACCGGCGGCCACGTACACGTCGCCCATATCTCCACCGGGCGGGCGGTGGAGCTCGTGCGGCGTACGAAGGCGCGTGGCGTCCGCGTGACAGCTGAGGTGTGCACCCATCACCTCGCGCTCACGGACCAGGCGGTAGAGGACACAGGCTACGACACGCACACCAAGATGCACCCGCCCCTGCGCCCGGAAGCCGACCGGCAGGCACTCATTGCGGGCGTGGCCGATGGCACCATCGACGCCCTCTGCACCGATCATGCCCCGCATGCGGCGTTTGAGAAGGAGGTAGAGTTTATTGCTGCCCCGTTCGGCATTCTGGGGCTGGAGACGGCCTGGGGGCTTATCGGGCGCGAGCTGATGGCCCCGGGCCACCTCTCCGTGCTGGAGGCCGTGCGCAAGCTGACCGTCGCGCCGCGCGCCATTCTTGGGCTTCCCGCCCCTACTCTGGCTGAAGGGGCACCGGCGAACCTCACCGTGTTTGATGCGACCTCGGAGTGGACCTTTACCCACGCCCATATCCAGTCAAAAAGCGAAAACACCCCGTTCATCGATGCCCCCATGGTGGGCCGCGCCCGGGGCATTTACAATAAAGGGCAGTGGGTTGTGGCAGGCGAAAATGGAAAAGCGTCGTAGCCATTGCCTTCCCCACTGCCGTAGCCACGGCGTAGGCGGCCCCAATCATGAAACGCCGGCGGCTTGCGGATGCCGCAACGGTGGTTTTCAGCCTGATCCCCGTCGATGACGGGGCAACCAGCAGGGGGCGGCAAGCCCTGTGATGTGGACTCCAACTTCGCCTTACCCATTAACCCCTGCCGCCCCCTATACAGGCCTGCGGCGGGCTGGGTTTTTTGACAGGCAACCCACGGGCATTACACACTGCCCGGACGTTAAATAATACGGGGATTCATCCAAAGACGCACCAAAAACTCATCCCAGGAGCGTCCACGCTGAAGGTTTCGCTCCTCATGAAGAACTTCGTGTCTGTATTTGATGAAGGCAAAGACGTATGTACACACCGGCTTGCAAGTAGCACCTATGTAGTGCTGTTTGAATGTTGAATCAATTCACCTTGCTTACATACGAGTACATGTGGATTGCTTCTCACGGGACTGGCCCCCTTGCCCTATGCTTCTTTTCTGTTGGGCCAGATTGGTGTCCCGTACGGTGCAGTGAACGACCGACGTCCTCGTGACGCCCGGCGCCGCTGCCACCAACCGCCGTTAGGCCTGTGTGTCTTGCCTCAGTAGTAGATACTGGCGGACCGAGTACACCACGCGCCTGATGCGTGCGGCCCCGTACTCTTCATCCACCAAACCTTTCGTCTCCATGGAGCATCACGGTACGAAGTGGCTACCTGACGCAGTGCCCAAATGGCTGTCAGGTTCCGTTCTATCCCTTCTCATCTTGCTTTTGCTTCCAGCCACGGCGCTGGCCCAAGAGCTCAACCACAACGCCCCCGAAGAAGCAGTCATTGAGGGCGTGTTTCACATAAAGGTGGCCGAAACCGCAGCCCCCTCCATCCAGCTTGACGTGCAGGACGGCGTCGCACAACTGGGTATTGCCTCGCTGGATCAGCTGAACGCGCAATACCGGGTCAACCGGATCGAGCGCATGTTTCGCACCGATCAGCGGCACGTCGAGCGGCATGTCCGCTGGGGCCTGGACCGCTGGTACCGCGTGTATTTTGACGCGGGCGATGTAGCCCTCACCCGCGATGCGGTGCTGGCCTTCCACGCCGATCCCAACACGGAGCTTGCCGAGCACGTCCTCGAAAAGGAGCATACGTTCTCCTTCTTCGAGAATGAGGGCACCTCCTTCATGGAATCGATCGAGGCCCAGGTTGAAGCCCTCGTGGACGATTTCCCGGACGATCCGCTCTTTGATGATCAGTGGCATTACGAGAACATCAGCCTGCCGCAAGCCTGGAATATTCAGACCGGTAGCCCTGACGTCATCGTGCAGGTTATCGATGCCGGTATGCAGATTGATCACCCCGACCTCGCGCAAAACCTCTGGATTAACCCCTGTGAGGAAGAGGACGGCACGGATACCTGCGGCAACGGCTACGTCGACGATATCTACGGCTACAACTTCGCCAACGATAACGCCGACGTCTCCCCGAATAACCCGAACGCCCAGGGCGACTCCCATGGCATTCACGTCTCCGGCACCATTGCCGCGGTGACGAACAACGCGGAAGGCGTCTCAGGGGTAGCCGGTGGCGATGGGTCCTCGGATAGCGGCGTGCGCATCATGACCGGGCAGACCTTTAGCAATATCAATGCTGGATTTGCTGAAGCTACCATCTATGGCGCTGACAACGGGGCTGTGATTTCCAACAATAGTTGGGGCTACACCGCACCCGGCGTCTTTGAGCAAGCCGTGCTCGATGCCATCGACTACTTCATCGCTGAAGCTGGCGGACCCGATGCCCCGATGAACGGAGGATTGTACATCAACTCCTCGGGTAACTCCAACTCCAGCGCGAACTTTTACCCCGGTTTCTACCCGCCGGTGATGGCTGTAGCTGCCACCGACATCAACAACAACAAGGCGTCGTATTCGAACTTCGGCGACTGGGTTGAGATTGCTGCGCCGGGTGGCGAAGCGTTCTCCGATCCCGTGATTAGCACGCTGCACGAGAACGTCGGCGCCTATGGCGGTCCCATCTGGGCCGGTACGTCGATGGCAGCACCGCATGTGGCTGGCGCCGCTGCACTGCTCGCCTCCAACGAGCCGGGGCTTGATGCCGAACTGGTACGGGCCCGCCTTATCGAAACAGGGGACGAAATTGATACCCCCTTCGAGACTGGCCCGCTCCTCAATGTCTTCCAGCTACTGCAGGAAGATGATGGCGAAGCGCCGGATGCGATTGATGACCTCGAGGTCGTGGCAGTAGGCCAGGCCACCGTGGATCTACAGTGGACGGTGCCGGAAGGCAACGCAGCGCAGTATGACCTGCGCTTCTCCACCAGTCCGATCGACGCTGGCAACTTCGAAGATGCCACACCCTTCGATGATGCCCCCACACCGGGCGCTGCAGGCACCACGGAAGAGGTAACGGTGACCGGATTAACACCGGGCACGACCCACTACTTTGCGGTGCGGTCCTCTGACATCTTCGCGAACTTCTCCGACATTTCCAATGTCGTCTCCGCTACAACCGAAGGCGCACCGTTCCTGGTGATCTCGCCGGACGAGCTGGAATCGACCCTGGAGGTGGGAACGCAGCAGGATGAGATCCTGACGTTTACGAATGATGGCGAAGGCACGCTGGAATGGTCCTTCCCCTCGTTTGCCGCAACCGCGCTGACGAGCGATCCGGCGCTTCAGCAGAACGACCCGGGTGACTTCCCGACGCTCGATCTGCAAAAGGGCGAAGACGATCCGCGCGACGGTAACCCCATCCTGCTGGGCGCTGGGGGGCCGGATGACTTCGGCTACACCTGGATCGACAGCAACGAAAGCGGCGGCCCGGTCTTCGACTTCTTCGATATCTCTGATATCGGCGATGAGCTAACGGCCCTTACGGGTACCTGGGACGGTAACACGGTTGTCGACCTCCCCTTCGCGTACGAACAGTACGGTGAGTTTGAGGATCAGGTGACGGTTTCCGTAAACGGGTGGCTGCACTTCGGTAGCTTTACAGGCGGCGGGTTCTCCAACCAGCCCATCCCCAGCACAGGCAATCCGAACAACATCCTGGCCGTGTTCTGGGACGACCTGGACATGCGCACGCAGGGACGCGTCTACACCTACTACGACGAAGCCACCAACCGCTTTATCGTACAGTGGGATGATGTAGAGAAGTCCTTCGACGGCACAGGCACCAGCCTCACGTTCCAGGCCATCCTGACGCCCATCGGCGGCGCACTCTATCAGTATGAGACGATGGAGGCCACGCTGAACAGTGCTACCGTGGGTATTGAAAACCCCGATGGTACAGACGGGCTGCAGATTGCCTTTAACACGGACTATGTGGAAGAAGGCCTGGCGGTGCAGATCAACTCGCCAACGCCGGACTTCATTAGCTTTGATGTCACCTCAGGCGAAATCGCTGAGGGCGCAAGTCAGGACATCACGGCTACGTTCGACGCCTCCGGGCAGATCGGTAATACGACGATAACGGGCGACGTTGTAGTGTTTAGCAACGACCCCTCTGCCCCGAACCGCGACCTCCCGGTTGTGATGAACGTGACGGGTGGCACGCCGGAAATCTCCGTGTCGGATGACGCCATTGACTTTGGCACTATCATCGCCGGCACGACGACGACCGAAGAGCTCACCATCACCAACACGGGTGAAGGTGCCGTGCTCAGCATATCAGATCTGATGTTCGACGACGATGCCTTCCGGGTACCGCCGGCGACCACCAATCTTTTCGAGCTGATGCCCGGCGAGAGTGAGACGATCACCGTCGAGTTTGCACCACCCAGTCCCGGTGCGTTTGAGGGCACGCTGTCTATTGCCAGCAACGACCCCGCAACGCCTGAACTGGATGTGGCCTTGAGCGGCCAAGCGGGTGAAGCGCCGGTACTGGCGCTCGACCCCGACTCGTTCGAGGAAACGCTGCAAGTCGGGGACTCCAGCACGGAGATCCTGACGATCGCCAATGAGGGCGGATCAGACCTGAACTATGGGCTGACCATCGACTTCATGGGCTCGGAGCCGAGCAATCCGGATCACGCCAGCCTCTTCGCCAGCAGCGGGGCGTTCGACGCCACGCCAGCCGAGGAGATTTCCACAGGCCAGGCCCCCACAGGCCTCTCCCCTGTGGAAGGCGTACATCAACGGACGGTCTCACTGGCCTCCATTGACGAAACCCTCTACTGGGGCGTGCAATCGGCCGGTGTAGGCGACAATGTCTTCGGCTTCTTCACCGGCGCGGACCCGGGCGACTTCATCGAGGTTGGGAATTACACAGGCACTGGATTCTCCAATGCCGGCGACTTCCCCCTCAATGATGACTCGTTCGTCTACGAGCTCGACAACGAAGGCGCCCTTCGCGCCATCACGCTCGAGGACGGTTCCATCGAAGAACTCGGGACCGTAGGCTCCGACTGGACGGGTATGGCTACCGATCCAACCGATGGCACCTACTACGTGAGCACCGGAACAGGTCTGTTCACGCTGGATGTGGATGCCCTCGAAACCGAGCAGATCGGGAGCTTCGGCCTCGATTTCATGATCGGCATTGCCATTGACGGCGATGGCATCATGTACGGCTACGACCTCACCACCAACCTGCTCTACGAGATTGACAAAGAAACCGCCGACCTGACAGAGATCGGCAACATCGGTTTCGATGCCAACTTCGGGCAGGGCCTGACGTGGGACAGCCAGAACGACGAGCTCGTGATGGCCGCCTTCAACAGCACTTCGTTCCAGTCTGAATTCCGTATCGTGGATCGCACGAGCGGAAGCACGGAACTGGTCGGTGTGCTGGCCGAACAGATGGGTTGGCTCGCAGTGCCGCTGGGCGGCGCCAGTGAGTGGCTCGCTGTTGACCCGGTCGAAGGCACGGTAGCGGCGGGTGAAAGCGCCGACATCGACGTGTCGTTTGCCACGACGTTTACCGAGGACGAGAACCTGATTGCCGGGTTCAACTACCTCGCCAACATCGACGTGGCCACGAACGACCCGGCGACGCCGGAAGCCTCCATCCCGGTTACGCTCACCGTAACAGGTGATCCTGCGATCGTGCTCTCCGATGACACGGTTGACTTCGGGACGGTCTTTGCCGGCACGTCGGCCACTGAATCGCTTACGATCTCGAACGAGGGCGTAGCGATACTGGAGGTGACGAGCCTGACCAGTGACAACGCGGTGTTTGATGTGAACGGCGACGGCTTTACGCTGATGCCCGGCGCGAGCATGACGGTGCCGATCACCTTCACACCCGACGGCTCCGGATCCTTTGAAGGCACCCTGGCCATTGCCAACAATGACCAGGATGTAGACGTGGCGCTCGTGGGCGAAGGCTCACCGTTCGTCTCGCTGGATCCGACGGAGCTCACCGAAACGATCGACCTGACCACAGGCGATTCGACAGCGATGCAGATGTTCTCCGTAACGAACGAATTTGATGGGCCCCTGCCCGTCTCGTTCTTTATCGAGAGCTTGCAGAGCCAAAACCAGAACCTCAGCTTCACGCTCGACCTTGTCGACGAAGAGCTGCAGCGCTGGAACGAGCTCACGGCAACGGAACGGGTCCAACGGTTCGCACCGGAAGACTACACCGCAAGCGCTGACCCAGGCGCCGCCGAGCTCCGCACCAGCAGTGGTGTCGGGCTCTTTGCCGCCCTGGAAGACGAAGTGGGCGTCACGGGCTTTGGAAACGACGTGTTCTTTTCCAATGACGATATCGTAGTCTTCGATATCGGCCTGCCGGAGGCGCTCACCGTCGTCGATGATGGCGTCGACTCGTTCGCCGGTAACTTCATCTTTGGCAACAACGAGGTGATTTACTGGATCGACAACAGCGACGACAACCTCAAGACCTACGTCCTCGAAGACGGGTCGGTAGAGGTAATCGGCGAACTCGTGCCCGAAAGCTCCACCGAGGGCTGGACGGACATGGAGACGGACTACACCACTGGCATCACGTATGTGACTACATACGACAGTGCCAGCGGCCAATCCCGTCTGTACTCGCTCGATCCGGACAATGCGGACCTCACCTTCATCGGTGACTTCCACAGTGGCATTAACATTGCGTTTGCCATCGACGATCAGGGCCAGGGCTACGGCCACTCCATCACCGACGACGTGATCCTTCTCGTCGACCTGGAGACGGCTGAGTCTGAGGTGCTGGGACCCACCGGCATCGACGCTAACTTCGCACAGAGCATGACCTTCGACACGTCCACCGGGCAACTGCTCATGGCCGCGTACGAAGGCAGCCTCGCGCCCATGCCAGGCTCGCTGCGCCTGGTCGACCGGGAGACCGGCGCCACCACGCTCATCGGCCCCATCGGCGTAAGCAGCGAAGCTAACGAGTTAGGCTGGTTTGCCACGCCCGGAACGGGCATTTCGTGGCTCTCCACCAATATCTCGAAGGCGACGATCCAGCCTGGCAAGTCGGTTCATGTGAAGGCACACTTCGACGCTACCGACCTGGTTCAGGGCGACTACGAAGCGCAGATCAGCATCGTAGGCGACGAACTGGCCGGCCAGCCGAGCGAAGCCCTCCCCGTCTTCCTGACGGTGATTGGTGAGCCCGAGCTCTTCCTCTCGCAGGACGCGCTCGACTTCGGCGAACTGTTCGTCAATGCCACCTCCAGCCCACAGATGGTCACCATCCGCAACGATGGTACTGCTCCTGTGGACCTTGACGTGTCTATCGGCGAAGGCTTCTCCTTCGACGGTCCGTCCGCGCTTTCGCTCGCCCCCGGCGATGCGCAAGTGTACAGCGTGACCTTCGCTCCCGAAGCCGTGCAATCGTTCGATACCGAGCTGTCGTTTGACGGCGAAGTCTCGGCGAGTGTACAACTCACGGGTGAAGGCATTGAAGCCCCAGTGCTCGCGGTTGACCCCGCCGGCTTTGAGGATCAGATCCTCATCGGCCAGACGCGGACGTACGAGCTGGAAGTCACCAACGCTGGTGGCAACACGCTCGAGTACGAAGCTGCGATCAGCTCACCGCCGCAGGACCTCGCCAGTGGTGCCCTCGAAGTCCTCCTTGAGGAAGACTTCGCTACGGGCGTACCGCCAGGCGACTGGTTCAGCGCTGGCGCCAACGATGGCAACAACTGGACCACCGAGTGCTTCGGGCGTCCAGCGGATCTGTTGCCAGCGGCCGTCTTCTGCTGGAGTCCGTCGAATACGGGCACACAGCGTCTTGTGACGCCGCAGCTCGACACCGGCGCGTTTAGTGAGATCGTGGTGCAGTTTACGCACACGATCAACAACTTCGGCGCCGCGGACAACTACGACCTGCGTCTCGAAAGCACCGGCGACGGTGGCGAGACGTGGACGACGGTGGCTGAGTTCTTCGGCGATGACCTCCCGATCACGGACGTTATGCTCACGATCGACAACGAGGACGTGGGCTCCGATGAGTTCCACCTCGCGTGGGTGTTTGAAGGCAACTCCTTCAACATCAACGAGTGGGCCTTCACGGACGTTACGGTCGCGGGCGAGCTGAACTGGCTCACCATCGACCCAACTGAAGGGGCGCTGGAAGCAGGTGAAAGCCTGGTCCATACCCTGACGGCTGACGCCTCAGACCTCGAAGAAGGCACGTTCGAGCTGGGTGTGCTCGTCAACACGAACGATCCGCTGGCCCCGACGGCCTTCGTACCGTTCACCCTCACGGTCATCGAGAACGTGAGCGTATCGACCCCTGCGGCGGAGCTCAATCCAAACCAGGTGGCGAACGTCCCCGTCACGGTTTCCAGCCTTGACGGCTTGGACGTCGTAAGCTACCAGTTCACGCTGGAGTACGACCCCGAGCTGCTCTCGGCCATCGGTGTCAATACCGAAGGCACGCTGAGCGAAGGCGCTGAGATCGCTGTCAACAACGAAGCCGACGGCGTCGTATCGGTCGCGGCCTTTAGCGTGGGCACAGACGGATTACCCGATCCGGATGCGCCCTCCCTCTTCCAGCTTGAAGGGGAAGGCACGCTGATCGAGCTCGTCGTCCAGGCGCAAGAAGCGCTGGGCGAGACCACCCCGGTCGCCACCGAGTTCCTCTTCAACGAGGGCCTTGGCACCGGTAGTGGACCGGGCGCTGCCGCTGACCTCGGCACGATAACCGTCGTGCCGCTCTTCGGTGACATCGCGCTCAACCTCGACGTGACGAGCTTCGACGCGGCCCTGGCGCTGCAGAGCACCGTCGGTCTCATCGGCCTGAATGAGGCGCAAGCCACCGCAGGCGATGTATCCGGCAGCGGCTCCGTAACCGCCTTCGACGCTGCGCTGATTCAGCAGTTCGTCGTGGGCCTGATCGACAGCTTCCCGGTTGAAGGGGACGAAAGCGCACTGATGGCGGCGACCACCGCTGAAGATGCGCGCGCCTCCCTGGCCTGGAGCGATGCCGAGACGAACGGCCTGTTCACGCAACTGCCCCTCGTGGTAGACGACGTGAGCGGCGCGGTGACCTCGGTCGCGATCACGGCACCCATCGACGGCACGTTGATGGACATCCAAGACGTACAGGGCGCGCTTCCGAGCGACTGGATGATCGCCCACCACGTGAAGGATGATGTCCTGCGCATCGCGATGGCTGGCGCCACACCGCTGGAAAGCGGACAGGTCGCCACCCTCGCCATTGAATGGCTCAATGAGGATGCGCAGCTCACCTTCGACTCCGAGGTGGTGGTCAACCAAAACCCCGCCGAGAGCCTGAGCGCCGAGATCGGAACGCTCCCGGATGAGTTTGCCCTCCATGGCAGCTATCCGAATCCGTTCCGCGGCGACACCACGATTGAGTACGAGCTGCCGGAAACGGCGCACGTCCGGATCGTAGTGTTCAACGTGCTTGGCCAGGAGGTAGCGGTGCTTGTCGATCAAGAGCAAGCTGCCGGTCGCTACGACGTCCGCTGGGACGGCCGTAGCACGACGGGCGCTCCGGTTGCCAGCGGTGTGTACATCTACCGCATCGAAGCCGGTGACTTTAGCGACACGCAACGCGCCACCCGCGTCCGCTAACCCTTCCTACACCCCGCAGTAGTGGCGCCCACCGGCGCCCTGCTGCTACAAACCCTGCGGGACTCGGCTTCGGCCGGGTCCCGCTTTTTATTGTGGGCCTATCACGCTTGCTGCCCAGCCTCCCACGGGAATACACACGACGAGCAGCGGCTATTGCTGCCGAGCCGGACAACAGCGCCATGGTGGGCACCGATTGCCCCCTCAAGACTCCCCACAATCGTCCGAACCTCAGCCGAACGCATTAGCGAACGGTTAACAAGTAGCCTTTGGATCACATGATATGCTCCAGTCTCATATTTATACACCCATGTTCCGACCTTCACAATTAATACCGCATGAGCTTTTCGTTAACACGGGTGTTGGCATACACACGAAGTTGCATATCGGCGCATCATTAGGCATCCTTGGGTTGCAGTTAACCGGGATGCGTGACTGGTGGTAAAAACCAGCGTGCGTTCTCGGCTGCATAACATATCTGAGGAAGGACGCCTGCCGCAACCATCCACCGCGGCCTGACTCCACCACAAGCCTTCCTCACCAAACCGTTGCGTATGCGGCGTTGGGTCGGCGTAGCCGGCGACAGCATCTTATTTCATACGCGACCGCACGGTGGTTCTGCCTCCGTGACGTCTACATCATGTGTCGTTGTACCTTCCATCTGTACCCGTCTATCTGTTTGCACGTTGCTACTGACCTTTGTTGTCGACGGCCGCGCCTGAGCCTTAGCGCTGGGTGTGGCCCTACGTGTGATAGACAGCGCGCATGTTCACTCCCGTACTGTTCTATCCACCTGAACCAGATTGCAACTCATGGAGCATCCTGGTACGCAGTTCCTACCCGATGAAGTGCCGAAACGGCTTTCGGGTATCCTCGCGACCTTTCTCATCTTACTTCTGTTGCCCGCCACGGCGCTGGCGCAGGAGCTAAACCATAGCGCCCCCGACGAAGCCGTCGTGGAAGGCGTGTTACACATCAAAGTAGCGGAAACCGCCGCGCCCTCCGTACAACTGGGCGTGCAAGATGGCGTTGCCCAACTGGGTATCGCTTCACTGGACCAGCTTGGTGCTGAATTCCAGGCCACCCGTGTCGAACAGATGTTTCGCACGGACCCTCGCTATGCCGACCGGCATGCCGAATGGGGCCTGGACCGCTGGTACCGCGTGTACTTCGACCAAGACGAGGTGGCGCTGACGCGCGACGCCGTCCTGGCCTTTCACGCGGATGCCAATACGGAACTCGCCGAGCATGTGCTGGAGAAAGAGCACACGATGTCCTTCATGAATGAGGGCACGGCGTCCTTTGTTGAGGAAGTCGAAGCACAACTCAACGACTTCCCCGATGGCGACCCGAACGACCCGCAGTTCGACGATCAGTGGCACTACCTGAATACCGGCCAGACCGGCGGTACGGTAGGCGCTGACATTAGCCTCACCCCCGCCTGGCAAATCGAAACCGGTAGCCCGGACGTGGTGGTACAGGTTGTTGACGCGGGTATGCAGATCGACCATCCCGACCTTGAGCAGAATCTGTGGATCAACCCCTGCGAAGAGGATGATGGCATGGACACCTGCGATAACGGGTATGTCGATGACATCTATGGCTATAACTTCGCCAACGATAACGCGGATGTCTCCCCGAACAACTCGTTCAACGAAGGTGACTCCCACGGCATTCACGTGTCCGGGACGGTTGCTGCGGTGACGAACAATGATGAAGGTGTCTCCGGCGTTGCCGGCGGCGACGGTTCGCCCGATAGTGGCGTTCGCATCATGACCGCGCAGACGTTCAGCAACTTCAACGCTGGCTTTGCCGAAGCGCTGATCTATGGCGCGGACAATGGTGCGGTCATCTCGAACAACAGTTGGGGCTACACCTCGCCTGGCTTTTTCGAGCAAGCTGTGCTGGATGCCATCGATTACTTTAACGACGAAGCAGGAGGCCCTGACGCCCCGATGAACGGTGGCCTCGTGGTCTTTTCTGCTGGTAACTCCAACGATGGTAGCGATCGCTATCCCGGCTTCTATGAAACCGCCATGGCTGTAGGTGCCACGGACCACAACGATGGCCGTGCCAGCTACTCCACGTTTGGTGACTGGGTCGAAATTGCGGCACCGGGCGGCGAAGCATTTGCCCACCCCGTGATCAGCACGCTGCATGAAGACGTAGGGGCCTACGGTGGCGACATCTGGTCCGGTACGTCCATGGCTGCCCCGCACGTCGCGGGTACAGCTGCCCTGCTCGCCTCCAATGAGCCGGGCCTGTCCAACGACATCATACGGTCAACCATGATCGAAACGGCGGACGCGATTGATACCGATCAACCGATTGGTCCGCGTGTCAACGCCCAGCAGACCCTTGAAGGGGTACCGGAAGATGACGGCGAACCACCTGTAGCTATTGACGACCTGGATGTTACCAACGTCATGGCCACAAGCGTAAGCCTCGCCTGGACGTCCCCAGAAGGACCTGCTGCGTCCTACGACGTACGCTTCTCCACGGAGCCCATTGACAGCGCCACGGATTTCGCCGATGCTACGCCGATCGACGATCCCCCCTCCGCGCTACCGCCGGGCTTTGAGCAGGAAGTGACCGTTTCCGGTCTTGCGCCGCTGACGGAGTACTTCTTTGCGATCACCTCCGACGATGACTTCGGCAATACCTCCGACATCTCCAACGTTGTTTCGGCAACGACGGAAGATGCACCGGTACTTGCGGTCGATCCGGAAGCTGTGGAGCAGTCCGCAACGGTAGGTGGCTCCGCGCAGGATCTGCTGACCGTAAGCAATGAAGGAGGCGCTGACGTCACCTACGAAGTCAGCATTGGCTTCTCCGGCTCGGAAATCTCCGACCCGATTGCGCCGCCTCCGACGCCTGCAACGGCGTCCTATGACGCTACACCTGAAGATGAGCTTTCCACTGGTGCAGCGCCGGACGACCTGGTGCCTGCAGAGGACTACTACCAGCGGACGCTTACCCGGCCGGACATTGAAGAAACCAACTACTGGGGAGTACTCTCCACTGGTGTTGGCGTCAATGACTTCGGCTTCTTCAGCGGCGATGCCCCGGACGACTTCAACGTCGTTGGTGACTACCCTGGTACGGGCTTCTCGAACGCAGGTGACTTCCCGCTCGGTGACGACTCGTTCGTCTACGAACTGGATAACGAAGGCAACCTGCGCGCCATCACGCTAAGCGATGGCTCCGTAGAAGAACTCGGCACCGTAGGCTCCGACTGGACGGGCTGGGCAACCGACCCGACCGACGGGACCTACTACATCAACACAGGAGATGACCTCTTCACGCTTGATGTAGATAACCTCGAAACCGAGCAGGTTGGAAGCTTCGGTGTACCGCTCATGATTGGCATTGCCATTGACGGCGACGGCCAGATGTACGGCTACAGCGTGCAAACCAACCAGTTCTACGCCATCGATAAGGAAACGGGCGACGCCGAGGAAATCGGTGATATTGGCTTTGACGCCAACTTCGGCCAGGGCCTCTCCTGGGATAGCCAGAACGACGAGATCGTGATGGCGGCGTTTAACAATACGTCCTTACAAGCCGAATTCCGCATCGTAGACCGGGAGACCGGTAACTCCGAGCTGATTGGGCCGCTGGAAGATCAGATGGGCTGGCTCGCTACACCGGTTGACGGTGCTGGCCAGTGGCTGACGGTCGATCCGCTTGAGGGCGAACTGAGCCCCGGCGAATCGGATGATCTCGATCTCTTCTTCGAGACCACCTTCGTTGAAGAGGACGACTTGATTGGCGGCCTCAACTACCTCGCTGAGGTAACCGTCGCCAGTCCCAACCCTGAGGTCCCTGCACAGGAAGTGCCGGTTACCTTTACGGTAGAAGGCGATGCTGAGCTGGTGCTCTCTGACGAGACGCTTGACTTTGGCAGCGCCTTTGCTGGCACCACAGTCACGGAAACGTTGACCATCTCGAACGAAGGCAACGCCATTCTGCAGATCGGTGATCTGTTTGTTGATGGCGACGCCTTCTCCGTAAACTCGGGAGCGTTCGACCTGAATCCGGGTGACGCAATGGACGTCCCCGTGGCGTTCGCACCGGATGCGTCCGAGTCCTTCGAAGGCGTTCTCACGATTGCCAGCAGCGAAGGCAACATTGAGGTCGCGCTTCAAGGCGAAGGTGCTCCGTTTGTGGCGCTGGATCCAGACGAGCTCACGCAGACGATCGACCTGACGACCGGTGATTCCACCGCGACGCAGGAGTTCTCGATCACCAACGAGTTTGACGAACCGCTGCCCGTCTCGCTCTTCATTGAGCAGTTGGAAGGCCAAACCATCAACTTCTTCCCGCAGCTTGCGGATGAGGAACTGATGCGCTACCGTCAGCTCGCACAGGTGAAGCCGGTCTCCGATCCGGACCTCGAACCGTCCATGGAAACGGCACCGAACAGCTCTGAGCGCAACATGCAGGGCGATGTTCGGCGATTTGCCGACCTCATGGATGCCGTCGATGTGATCGGGTACGCCAACGAAGTGCTCGAAGAAGAAATCGTAGCCTTCGACCTTGGCGTTCCGGAAGAACTGACCGTGGTAGATGGCGGTGTTGACTCGTTTGCCGGTAACTTTGTCTTCGGTAACAACGAAGAGATTTACTGGATCGATAACGCCGACAACGTCCTCAAAACCTACGCGCTGGATGATGGCTCCGTCGAGGAAATCGGCGAGCTCGTTCCGGAAAGCGCTACGGAAGGCTGGACGGACATGGAGACGGACTACACCGACGGCACCACGTACGTGACCACGTACGACGATGCCAGCGGCGAATCCCGCCTCTACGAACTCGATCCGGAAAACGCAGAGGTCACCTTCCTGGGCGACTTCTACGACGGCCTCAACATCGCTTTTGCGATTGACGATGAAGGCCAGGCGTTCGGTCACGGGATCACGGATGACGTGATCATCAGTGTCGACCTCGAAACGGTGACCTCTGAGGTCATTGGCTCGACGGGCATTGAAGCCAACTTCGCGCAGAGCATGACCTTTGACTCCGAAACGGGTCAACTGCTCATGGCCGCCCTCCATAACTGCACCTTCTTTGGCTGCACGGATGGCGACCTCCGCGTCGTAGATCGGGAAACAGGCGGAACGTCGCTTGTTGGTCCGTTTGGCGATGACGGCACGCTCCGCGAAATGGGCTGGTTTGCTACTGAAGGCCAGGGTATCACGTGGCTTTCGACCAACCTCACACAGGTGACCATCCAGCCCGGTAAGGCGATCAACGTATCGGCGCACTTCGACGCTTCTGAGCTGATTGAGGGCGAGTATGAAGCCCAGATCAGCATTGTGGGCGACGATCTGCCTGGCCAACCGGCCGAAGCCCTTCCCGTCTTCCTGACGGTGATTGGCGAGGCGGACCTCTTCCTCTCGCAGGACGCCCTGGCCTTTGGCGAGGTGTTCGTGAATGATTCCTCAGCGCCGCAGATGGTGACCATCCGAAATGATGGCACCGCGGACCTGAACATCACGGACGTGTCCACCGACCTGGAGTACTTCCAGTTCGACGGGCCTGAGTCCTTCACGCTCGAACCCGGCGACGCCGAGGTCTTCGACGTGACGTTCGCTCCGGGCTCTGTGGGCGAATTCGAAGCCACGCTGACGTTCGACGGCGAGGAAGCCACCGGTGAGGTCACCCTCACAGGCGACGGCATCCCGGCGCCCGAACTGGCGGTTGATCCGGCCAGCTTCGATCAGCAGATCCTGATTGGCCAGGTCGAGGAATATGACCTCGAAGTGACCAACGTGGGTGCTGACACGCTGGAGTACAATGCGGCCATCGGCTCCGAGCCGGAAGGCCTGGCCATCGACGGCCCGGTTGAGGTGCTCTTGGAGGAAAACTTCGACATGCCCGCAGGGGACTTCCCGCCAGAGGACTGGTTCAGAGCCGGTGCGAACGACGGGGAGAATTGGATAACCACCGATGGGTGTTTCCCCAATGACCTCGAAGTAGGCGCGTGCTTCTACTGGAGCCCGACCACCGATGGGACGCAGCGCCTCGTGTCGCCACAGTTGGACACCGGCGCATACTCGGAGATCATCGCGCAATTCACGCACGAGATCGACGACTTCTCGGGTGGCTACGACGTACGGCTCGAAACCACCGGCGACGGTGGCGAGACCTGGACCACAGTGGCCGAATTCCCGGACGACAACGTAACGCTTACCGATGAGATGATCTCAATCGATAACGACGACGTCGGCTCGGATGAATTCCACCTGGCGTGGACCTTCGAAGGTGACTCCTTTGCTATCAACCATTGGGGCTTCACTGATCTCTCCGTCTTCGGCGCACTGAACTGGCTCACGATCGATCCGGAAGAAGGCGCGCTGGAAGCCGACGAGAGTCTGGTGCATACGCTGACCGTCGATGCCACCGAGCTTGAGCCCGGTGTGCAAGAGTTGGGCGTGATCGTCAACACGAACGATCCGCTGGCTCCGACGGCCTTTGTGCCCTTCACACTGAACGTGGTGGAGAACATCACGGTGTCGACCCCTGAGGCGGAGCTTAATCCGAATCAGGTGGCGACTGTGCCGGTAACGGTAGAGAGCCTCGATGACCTCGGCGTCATCTCGTACCAGTTCACGCTGGAGTACGACCCCGAGCTGCTCTCGGCCATCGGTGTCAATACCGAAGGCACACTGAGCGAAGGCGCCGATATCGCCGTCAACAACGAAGAAGACGGCGTCGTATCGATTGCCGCCTTTGACGTAGGTACCGACGGTACCGACACAGACGGTGGCGCGGAGCTCTTCCAGATCGAGGGCGAAGGTACGCTCATCGAGCTGGAGATCCAGGCGCAAGAAGCGCTGGGCGAGACCACCCCGGTCGCGACCGAGTTCCTCTTCAACGAGGGCCTTGACTCGCAGACGGGGCCAGGAGCGAACGCTGAGCTCGGCACGGTATCCGTCGTGCCGCTCTTCGGTGACATCGCGCTCAACCTCGACGTAACGAGCTTCGACGCGGCCCTGGCACTGCAAAGCGCCGTCGGCCTTGTCGACCTGAATGAGGCGCAAGCTACCTCGGGCGATGTGTCCGACAGTGGCTCTGTGACTGCCTTCGACGGCGGCCTGATTCAGCAGTTCGTCGTGGGGCTGATCGATAGCTTCCCCGTCCAAGGAGATGACGATGCCCTGATGGCGGCAGCCACCGCTGAAGAGGCAGACGCCTCCTTTGCCTGGAGCGATGCGACCAGCGAGGGGACCCAAACGCAGCTACCGCTGACGGTAGAAGATGCGGATGGCCCCATCACCTCGGTGGCCCTTACCGCCCCGATCGATGCCAACCTCATGACGGTTGACGACGTGATGTCGCAGCTGCCCGAGGACTGGATGATCGCGCACAATGTAGAGGACGATGTCCTCCACATCGCGATGGCCGGTGCCACACCGCTGGAAAGCGGGCAGGTGGCCACGGTGGCGATTAGCTGGCTGGATGACGATGCTCAGATGACGTTTGACTCTGAGGTAACCGTCAACCAAAACGCACCGCAAAGCCTGAGCGCTGAGATCGGAACGACCCCGGATGAGTTCGTGCTGCATGAGAACTATCCGAATCCGTTCCGTGGCGATACCACGATTGAGTACGAGCTGCCGGAGACGGCGCACGTCCGGATTGTGGTATTCAACGTGCTCGGCCAAGAGGTCGCTGTGCTGGTGGATGAAGAGCAAGCCGCCGGTCGCTACGACGTCCGCTGGGATGGCGAAGGCCAGACCGGTGCCCCTGTCGCGAGCGGTGTGTACATCTACCGCATCGAAGCAGGCGACTTTAGCGATACGCAGCGCGCAACCCGCGTGCGCTAAAGCACTCCTCCTCACCCCGCAGTAGCGGCGCCGATCGGCGTCCTGCTGCTACAAACCTGGCGGGACTCGGCTTAGGCCGGGTCCCGCTTTTTTTGTTTGAGATAGTTGTCTGGAGCCTGTTGCGAGAGGTACCTTGGGTTTGCCAATGCCCCTGCGCCGGACCCGAGGTTCACCAAAAGCGCACAGCTCCGGTGCACGAGGCGCAGTCCGTCTGCGCTCGCGATCGGTTTCTTCTATCCGTGAGCGCCCTCCCACTCTTTCCTTTCGGTCTGCATGATCGTCCCCCCTTGCCCCGGGCTTCTACCACGGTGCGCGGCACGCATCGGCGCGTATGCTGGAGGTTGGGTGGCTGTTCTGCTGCTGTTTGGCCTGTGCGCCGCACCTGCCAGCGCCCAGCCCGCCGACCGGGCCCATGCCGCGATGTTGGAACACGACGTCGCGGAAAGCGAAATCGTGGAAGGCGTCCTCACGGTAAAGTTTAGGGCCGACGTCATGCCGAGCGTGTTTCCGGGACGCTCCGGCGAGGTGATGGCCGCGGGCATTCCTTCGGTGGATCGGCTCAACACCGAGCTGCAGGTGGTGGGGATGGAACGCGTCTTTCGGCCCGCTGGCATCCACGAGGCGCGTCACATCGCCTGGGGCCTGGACCGTTGGTACCGCCTGACGTTCACCGCGAGCGCAGACATCGACATCCCGCGCGCCATGGCCCGCTACGCAGACGACCCCAACATTGAGGTCTCTGCCCCGGCCTACGCCAAGCAGGTGCACGGCGTCGCAGCCGGTCCGCGCTCGGCTTCCGCCCGCGTGGCTGCCATCGCGGAAGAGGCCCGGGCCCTGGCCGAGACGGCGCGCTCCCCCGCGTCGCGATCTGACCAGCAGTGGCACTTCCACAACACTGGCCAGACCGGGGGTACGCCAGGCGCCGATATTAACCTCCGGCAAGCGCATGACGTCTCGACGGGCGCCCCTGATGTGGTGATACAAATTATTGACTCTGGCATACAGACCGATCATCCGGACCTGCGGGAGGCCCTCTGGGTCAACCCCTGTGAGCAACCTGACGGGCAGGACACCTGTGGCAACGGGTACGTCGATGATATAAACGGATATAACTTTGCGGACGACACCCCCCGCGTAGAGCCTGCCCACCTGCGGAGTCAGGTGCAGTCGCACGGCACGCACGTCGCGGGCCTCATCGCCGCGGCTAACAACGGTACAGGCGTGGCCAGCGTAGCCGGGGGCGACGGGACGGCGGTCAGCGGCGTACGCATCATGCCCAGCGTCACCTTCGGCAATCGCGTCTCCGGGTTTGCTGAAGCCATCGTATATGGCGCGGATAACGGCGCGGTGATTTCCAGTAACTCGTGGGGTTACGAGCAACCAGGCGTGTACGAGCCGGCGGTGCTGGACGCAATCGACTACTTTGTGGCGAACGCAGGATCGCACGAGGACGCGCCCATGCGTGGGGGTCTCTTCATTACATCGGCCGGAAATGAGGGCGCCGATGCGCCGTACTACCCCGGCTATCATCCTGCCGCGATGGCGGTTGCGGCCACCGATCATCACGATCGGAAAGCGTCGTACTCCAACTATGGCACGTGGGTGGACCTGGCTGCCCCGGGGGGCGAAGCCTTTACGCAGCCCATCATCAGCACCCTCCATACCGCACATGGCGGCTACGGCGGACCGCAGTGGGCGGGCACATCCATGGCCGCACCGCAAGTCGCGGGCGTCGCCGCGCTGCTCCTCTCGACCGAGCCTGGTCTCACCCCGGACGACGTGCGACAGCGGCTCGTGCAGACAGGCGCTCCCGTCGATTCAAACTCGCCGGTCGGCCGCCGTCTCGATGCCTATCGCGCCCTCACGGGTAGCAGCGACGCGGATGCCCCCGCCCGACCACTCGCCCAGTTTACGCCAGCAGCTCTCCGCATGCGCTTGCTTCCGGGTGCCACCAAAACCACGGACGTCCGGCTCGAAAACACCAGCCACCGCCCCGTAAGCTATGCTATTGCCGAGGCTACCCTCCCTCCTCACCTGCAGGTTTCACCGATGCACGGCACGCTCCGGCCGGGCGACGCGCAACCCCTCACCCTGTCGGTCGATGGGGCTGAACTTTCCACCCGTTCCGAGCGGGATACCCTGAGCGTTCTGCTGACCGCCGGCACGGATACATCGACCATCCATCTTCCCGTAGCGATCGACATCGCAACCCCGCTGACCGTCACACTTCCACCGGTGGAGGTGCACCCCAACGAGACGTTCAAACTCCCCGTAACCGTGGAAAGCCTGGAGGCGCTGGATGTCCTGTCGTTTCAGTTCACGCTGAATTACGCGCCTGACCGGCTGGAGGTGGTGGACGTCTCCACGGAAGGCACCCTTGCGGAGGGCGCTGGGCTCACCACGCATGCGTCCGCCCCCGGTACCCTCTCCGTCGCCGCCGTTAGCCCGCAGCTGGATGACGTAGCAGACCCTGCCCCTCTATTGACGCGGTTCTCGGGCGAGGGGCCCCTGCTCTACCTTGTGCTTCGCGCAAAGGAGCATCTGGGGGCTACACAACCCGAGCTCAGCGGGGTGCGATTTAACGACGGGGCAGGCGAGAGTCCGGTAGCCGTAGTCGACCAGGGCGCCATATCAGTCCGCCCCCTCATGGGCGACATCGCGTTGAACCTCTCCGTGAGCAGCTTCGATGCCGCCCTGGCGCTTCAGCATGAGGTGGGCCTCACCGTCCTCAACGACGTACAGCAGGCGGCCGGCGATGTGTCGGGCAACGGCGTGGTCGGCGCCTTTGATGCCGCCCTGATTCAGCAGTATGTGGTTGGGCTCATCGACGACTTTCCGGCAACAGGCGCGGTGGCTGCCCATCAGCCGCGGACCGAACCCGACGATGCCACAGCGCTCCGCTGGGGCTCGCCTGCAGGTAGCGAATCCGACCAGCACATAACACTACCGCTTGTCCTTACTGCCGGCGCTGACGCCGTGACCGCCCTTGCCCTGCAGGCTGCGATCCGCCCTGCTGCTGCAGAGGTGACAGATATCTCGTTCCAGGTGCCTGATGACTGGTTGATAGCCGATCACACCAAAGAGGGTACCCTGCGCCTCGCCATGGCTGGCGCAACACCCCTGCCTCCAGGAACGGTGGCCACACTGCGCATGCGCCGAGAACAGCGCGAAGGTCCGCTCTTCGAACGCGTACACGCGACCCTGAATGAGCAGCCTGCAAGCGAGTTGGAGCCCCCGGTATCCACCACGCCTGATGAGCTCCGGTTGGGCACGGCCTACCCCAACCCCTTTCGCACGGAGGTTTCGATTCCGTACACCCTCCCCGAAGCAGCACACGCGCAGCTCACTGTCTACAATGCGTTGGGGCAGCGCGTGCAGGTACTGGTGGATGAAATGCAAGACGCCGGCCGACACACCGCTACCTGGAATGGCATGACACGCGATGGTCGCCCAGCCGCCAGTGGACTCTATCTTTACCGGCTCGACGTAGGGGGATCAACACGTACGGGCCATCTCGTCCGCCTGCGCTGATGACCTCTGCAGCGCCTCTTGTCGGCCCGTGAGCCGGTGGGGGACGTCCCGCTACAACGGGTACTACAGGTGACGCGGGATAGGGCCTCCGGCTTGCCCTGCCGTAGCGCACCGAGTAATGATGTGGGTACACACGGGATGCGCCATAACACTCGTGGCTCATCATCCGCATCCCCATCCGTGCCACACCATAAATGCCTATTCTCTCGTTGGAAATCTCCCACTTGCTACCGATTTGCCCATGCCCCTCCGTACTGTTACTGCGACCTGCATTCTTCTCCTGTTTGGATTTCTCACACCCCTCACGGTAGAGGCGCAGGACGATCCCATCACGGTTACGCTTCCGACAGAGCTCATCGGCACCGAGGCGCTGGGAGAGACGGTGTTGTTACCGGTTGAACTGGGCGAGGCGATAGATAATGTCGTCAGCATGCAGTTCGAGGTCCTGTTTGACGAATCCGTCGCAGATATTGTGGGCTTTGAGCGCGAGGGGACAGCCCTTGAGAATCCGCCAGAGGGCAATTGGACGGTAACGACCAATACAGGAAACGCGAACGAGGCTACCATCTCAGCGATTCGAGGGAATGGAACCACCCTCGCGGCCGGAACGCTGGTGTTTCTTGAGGTTGTCCCGGTCGTTCGCGGGCGCACCGACCTCACCTTCGGCACCGATACCGCCCTGGAGATCGCACAGAACGCTGGACCCGTCGACGTCGAGGGCGTTGTCGGAGAGGCAACGATCAACAACCCGCCGGAGGTAATAGGTGCCATCGACGACCAGCTCCTCCAGGTGGATGAAGCTCCCGCAACGTTTGATCTCACCAGTGTCTTTTCCAACCCCCTAAATGATGACCTGCTGTTTGAAGCAGGGGCCGGTGCGCCAGGCGTGGTGTCGGTAGACGTCACGGATGGCATCCTGACCGTGACGCCAGAGAATAGTGGCTCCACCGCCGTGGATGTCACCGTGACGGACGAAATTGGCGATGAGGCAACCACGAGCTTTGTCGTAACCGTCAACACCCCCCCGGTCGTCGATAACCCGATCGCTGACTTTACCGGCGACACGCCCGTCACTATTGGCGTGCCGGAGACCCTCGACCTCGCCGCGGTCTTCTCTGATCCGGATGGCGAGGGCCTCACCTACGCAGCCACCTCCGACAACGCCGATGTCATCACTGCTACGGTGGACGGCGCCACCCTCACCCTGGAGGCACTCGCTGCCGGGGAGGCCACCATCACCGTCACCGCCGAAGATCCGCAGGGCGGCACCGCCGAGGATAGCTTCCTCGCCGAAGTCAACCAGCCGCCCATCGTGGAAAATGCGGTTGAGGATCAACTGCTGCAGACCACCGACGACCCCTTCAGTGTTGCGCTGGATGAGGTCTTCGCGGACCCGGATGACGATGCGCTTTCGTTTAGCGTGACGCTGTCCG
>LKNB01000015.1 GCA_001564055.1 Rhodothermaceae bacterium Tc-Br11_B2g6_7 | reverse complement strand
GGAGACCGTTCAAAGCGACGCCCTGGACGGGGTGGCTACTGTCGCCGTAGTCGATGACTGCCTTCCTTACATGGGTACCGACCATTTTCAGATTGACTATCCTGGTGAAAGCATAGTGCCCGGTGATGGTTGTGGTTGCCCAGGATGGATGGGTACCTGTGATTGCAATGGTTGCACTGACTTTGAAGAATGACGTAAGTAGTAACTACGTAACCACTAACTAAACGCAGCCAGATCGATGATTTTGACATCGTCCTGGCTGCATCTGTGAACCTTCCTTTTTCACTACATGAGTAAGCTCGTACAAATATTTACGGCTGCTACAGCGGCGCTCATAACGGTCTTTTGTATTTCTATCCTTTCTCAAGTACAAGCTCAAACCAGCCTCGAACCTACGGAAGAGATCCGCCTCCCCGGCACTTTTCTAATTACCGACCTGGCGTTCGACAGCGACGGTAATATGTTCGTGGCTGATCCGGTCGATGACAATGTGAAGTTCTACGACCCGACCGGCGAGCTCGTCACAACCATTGGACGGCAGGGCGAAGGACCCGGGGAGTTTGACCATCCGGCCCGCATTGATCTCTCGCCAAACGAGGAGCTACTTACGGTGATGGATAGGCAGCCGAGAGTTTCGTTCTTCCACACCGATGGAGAATTCTCGCACTCGTTTGCCCTGCCGCTCCACCAGGCCACGGTGTTTGGCAGGACCTCCTTTCTTTCGGACTCGCTCGTCGTAGTCGCGCGCACCCTCGAGGACCGAGACATCTTTGAGAGCAAGAAACTGCACACCTTCACCGTCAAAGGGGATTCTGTCAACGCGTTCTATCCGTTTACGGAGACGCACCGGGAGTACGGCGCATACTCTGACGGCATGGCCCGGGCATTTGTAGACGAGGATCGGGATCGCTTGTACGCGGTCCAGCCCGGCGAGTATTCTGTCAGCGTATTTTCCCGTGATGGGGACGCGTTAGATATTCTCAAGCCCGATCCGTTACCAGCGCACTTTCAAGGCATCACGTCGCCCATGCCTCAAGGGGCTGGGCAAAGTAACGAACGCCACGTGTGGGGCAATTCGTTCGACCGTGTCGAGCAGGTGGCTCCGGCAAATGATACACTACTGGTAGTGGAGATACGTAAACTGGACGAGGAGCTTGAGTACGGCTACGGCCATCACCGGCTTGACTTTCTTCACCGCTCCACGGGGCAGCTGGTGCACAGCCTGCGCGTGGACCCTATTCGTGGCATCCTGATCCTGCATGCGCGGAATGAACGGCTCTACCTCGCAGGACCTACGCCAGAGGAGCCAGTGGGCATCGTCCAGGTCTACCCCGTTGAGGCGCTTCTTGCGGTGGATCATCTGGTGCTTGAGTGAGAAGCGTTGGGTGCGCGTGTCGCCTATGTAGAGCAAGCGACTGCGCGCAGCCGCCCCTCAATTGTTGCGGAGCTCTACGTCCAGCGGCTGCCTCAGCGGCACCGAGTGCACGGATTCTTGATTGACGATGGACACGCGCGTCGTTCGGGTAGATGAGGCGGTACGTACCGGCGGGGAGGGCAGCTGCCCATCCAGCCAATCGATAAAGTGCTTGTAGACCTGCTGCAGCTCCCAGATGATACCGTCGGGGCCGAGGTGCCACCATTCGTCCGGGGTGAAGTACGCGGAGACCTCCGCCTCGGCGCCCTGCCGACCGTACCACTGAATCAGATGCAGGTTGTCGGACTGCGCCAGCTGTGCAGCGCGCTGCACCAGTTCTGGGTCCCCCGTCAAAAGCGCCTTCTGATGGGCCTGCATCATCAGTTGAAATACAGATTGCTGCGCCTTATTCCCCAGGAAAAATTCGAGCCCCCCGGAGCCCGCCCAGGTACTGGCAAAGGCTGGTAGCGGAAGGTCGTGGCTGCTATCGCCATGCTGCTCCACCGCCTCACTGGGCGTCACGAACGAGAGCCCGTGGCGCTTCCCTTCGCCGGGCAGATGCGCCAGGAAGTCGAAGATGCCGCTCTCCGGCGGGTGGTGCTCACCGAACGTCTCGAAGTCCCATCCGATGACGGCCACCTTGCCCGGCGCCGAGGCGATCCACTGGGCGTACTGATCCGCCGTCAGTGGCCAGCCGCCCCATCCCTTGTTCGAGAAGCGATACCCCACATCGTCGCTCAGGTCGTAGTGCCGCGTCAGCAGCTTCATCTGGCCCGGCCCGTGGTGGTACAGGTGGGTAGGCTCCCGCCACTGCATCACCCAGGGGCGCCCGTCCATGAACGACGCCCGGAAGCCCGCCTGCTCCAGCGCGTGGTAGATGGTGTCGGACATCATCAGCTCCGTCGTATCCGCCACCTGCGGTCGTTTTCCGAAGATGCGCTCCAGCTCATCGGCCGCGTAGCGCATGCGCTTCATGAAGGCCTCGATATCCCAGAGCAGCATGAAGCTGTGGGACGGCTCCACCGCCACGAGCTCTACGTTGTCGTGCTGGACGAGCCTCCGGAAACGCGCCAGCAGGTCCTCATCCCACGCCTGCGCCTGCTCGATGAACGAAAGCGAAAACCCAATGGCCAGCGAGAGGCCCTCGTCCACGAGCTGCGTGAACCGGTCGAGGGCCGGGTAATAGCAGGTGCGGGCTACCTTACGGAAGTAGTGCTCGTTCATCTCCACGTCAAAGAGCGCGTGGTCGAGGGCTTCCATCGTCATGTTGCGCGTGAGGGGTGCGGCCGGCAGGCGGGGCCGGTGGGGCTGATGCACCACCGTGTAGATGACGACATCCTGCACCTTTGGCGGCAGCCCGTACGTCTTCGTGGCCCCGTTGTAGGTCACCATCTCGCGTTCCTGAGCAGCAAACGCGAGCTTGTCCAGCAGCACCTCCACGATGCGCCCCCACGTAAAGTCCTCCGCGTACGAGCGGGCAAACGTGCGGATGGTCTCCGCACGCTGCGGCTGATGCTGTAGCTGCTTCAGGTGAGACGCAATCTCCTCGGGGCGGTCGGTGTCGAGCATGATGGCGTTGCGGCCATCCAGCACGTATTCCTCGCCGCTGGGCCCCGTGAAGGCCACACCTCCGGCTGCCATCGCCTCCAGCCCCACCAACCCGAACGGCTCGTGGCCGGAGTTGGCCAGCACGGCATCGGCTGCGGCGTAGAAGGCGCGCAGCATCTCCTGCGTCATGAAAAAGCGCAGGTTGTAAACGTCCGCGCGCGGCGCTGCCTGCAGCAGTGCCACGAGCTCAGGCCACGTCGTTGGGGCACCGTTGATCTCCGCAATCGACAGCCCGCGCTCATGGGCCAGGTGCAGCACCTCTTGCCCGTGCGGTTCCATCCCCCCAACGATGGGAAAGGCGACCGGATGTCCCTGCTGCTTCAGCAGCGCCGCCGCTTCGACCGCCATCCGCCAGCGCTTGGCCGGGTCGAAGCGCCCCACCTTGAAGAGCATCAGTGCGTCGTCTTCCGGTGCCAGTGCCCTTCGGAGGGCGCGGGTCCGCCCGGGCGCCAGGGGCTCAAGGAGCGATTTCGGAATGCCGTTATGGATGACCAGCGGATTAACCCCCAGCGGCCACATCAGGTGCTTCATGTACCGGCTCACCGTGGTGACCTGTGCGGCTTCCTGTAAGCGCCTCCAGTCTACCCGATGAAAAGACATCGTGTTGTTGGCGTTCCAGAAGATCAGGCACTGCCGATCGAGACCGGCTTCGCGCAGGAGGTCGTGCAAACGGATCACCGTATCCACGGTGTGCCACTCTTCCGCCAGGATCACCGGCAGCCGCCCGTCCGCCAGCGAGGGGCGAATGACGTGCTCCAGCAGGTGCTCGGGAAGCGTCGCGTTCCACTCGCGCCGTTTGTCCTCCTCGCCCTCGTACACGCCGTTGGGATGGTGAGCGCTGACCCACTGGCACCACCGATGATAGGTGAGCCGCCCTTCCACCAGCCGCTCCTCACCGGGCGCCTCCGGATCCCCTACAAAAAACAGCTTCGTGTCGAAGCCACGACCGGCCAGCGTCTGCGCCAGGTTGCCTACCCGAACGCCAAGCCCCCCGGCCTGTGCGTACGGATCTGGGCCCTCAAACGATAGCAGCGTGAACGTTGCCGATTGCGGTGTGAGCGGCATAGCGACCTCCTTAGTCAATAATGACGATGCGACGAACGGGCAGCGTCGTAGGTGAACGTGCGTGTCACGGCTGCTTAGGTAGCCCGGCGTCCTGAACGGTCCCCCGGGTCTCGTCAGCCACATTCACAGAGCAGCGTTCCCGCGGTTCACCCGCGTTGCGCGGGCTTTCCTTCCCTACGCTTAGCTCCAATATACCGACGCATCACATGGCCTTTCGTGAGGTAACGCCTCCCTTCTACTGTACCCCCATCCCTCGCAGCGGGTAGGGGATGAACGGCCATCTTAGGTGGAGAAAAAGCTTAAGTGGTTACATAGCGGCACAATCCCCCACCCCTTGTATCGCTTAAGCAGCGGCCTATTCTTCGCTTCCCCGACGTGCAGCATTCACAAGGCCTGCGCCCAGTCGGGCACCACGCCTAACTCAATGCCAAACACCACTGGGGCCAGGAGATACGCAGCCAACGTGACGAGCAGCACAAACAGAAGGTTTACGAAAACGCCCACGCGCGCCATTTTGGGGATGGTGACGTAGTCGCTCCCATACACGATAGCGTTGGGGGGCGTGGCTACCGGTAACATGAAAGCGCAGCTTGTAGCCAGCGCCAGCGGAACCATCAGCAGCAAGGGGTTCTGCCCGATGGCGATGGCCACAGACGCCAGGATGGGTAGGAAAGCGGCCGCCGTGGCGGTGTTGCTCGTCACTTCCGTGAGTGCTACAATAGCGGCCGCCAGCGTGAGCAGGAGCAGCAGGATGGGCAGCCCACCGAGGCCACGCATGCCCTCTCCTATCGACTGTGCCAGGCCTGTCCCCTCGATGGCCCCGGCTAACGACAGCCCGCCGCCAAACAGAATGAGGACGTCCCACGGGAGCTTCTTGGCCACCGTCCAGTCCAGCACAAACGTACCGGCCCGGAGATCTACCGGCAGCAGAAAGAGCACGACGCCACCGGCAACGGCAATACCAGCATCCGAGAGGCCGGGGACGACCTGCGCCAGCAGGGGCCGCGTCATCCAGAGCAGGGCAACGGTGCCAAAAACGACCGCTACCAACCGCTCGGCCCGGCTAAAGCTACCAAGCTGGCGCAGCTTTTTATCGACGAGCTCACGCCCGCCGGCCAGCTCTACATGCTCCACGCGCAGGAAAACACGCGTGAGCAGCAGATAGGCCAGCGGCAGGCCAATCAGCATTAGCGGCACGCCCAACATCATCCACTGCGCAAAGCCCACATCCACCCCGTAGGTGTCCAACATGTAGCCGGCCAGTAGGGCGTTGGGCGGGGTGCCAATAAGCGTCCCCGCGCCCCCAATATTACACGCATAGGCGATGGCCAGCATCAGAGCCAACGCAAACACCCTGGTGCGCTCCTCGGAGGCTTCCGGTCCGGAGCGGGCGAGGTGTATGATGGACAGCCCGACCGGCAGCATCATCATAGCCGTAGCGGTGTTGCTAATCCACATACTGAGAAACGCCGAGGCCGCCATAAAGCCCGCAATGAGGGCCCGCGGCTCCGTGCCCACCAGCGCGATGGTGCGCAGGGCTATGCGCCGGTGTAGATTCCATCGCTGCATGGCCCGTGCGATCAGGAAACCGCCCAGGAAGAGAAAGATGAGCGGGTTCGCGTACGGCGCCGTGGTCTCTGACACGGGGAGAATCCCCAGTACGGGAAACAGCACTACAGGTAGCAGCGCCGTTACAGGGATCGGGATGGCCTCGGTGATCCACCAGGTAGCCATCAGCAAGGTTACCCCTACCGTGTACCACGAAGCCGGATCAAGGGCGCCAGGCACGGGCATCAGGAGCACCCCCAGAAACAACACAGCGCCTATGCCCAGCCCAACCCGCTGCCGCAGCTTGTAGCCGGCGTCACGATCGCCATTCTCCTGCGCCTCAGCTTCCGCTTCATGGTCCGTCTGTTTTTCAGATGGACGTTCCATACAGGTCGCCTCTCGTTGATCAACACGAGTCCGCTCAGCAGATCATGCGATTAGCGCGTGAGGTTTTCTTCCAGCAGCTCATCTAACGCTTCGGTGGTGGCTTCGTCAACTACGTTGAGCGACCGAAGCCCGGTGAGTTGCTCGATGAGGTTGCGCCCGGCGTCGGTGTTGGTAGCAGGGCCGCACACGAAGTCGGGGTGCATATCGGCGGTCTCGAGGATCCCGCGCGCAGCGTAGGGATCGCTGGCGACCAGCGCTACGCAGCACACGGCATCGTGAATGGCCTTGATGGCTGGCATGCCGTTGTACGCCTCCAGCGGGGACGCCCCAATCTCAATGACCGCAACATCCGCCGGTTCGGTCGCCATGCGCGACAGCAGCGTGCGCAGGTGCTTCGTGTAGACGTCCGGCGGGCATACCGTGGACGGAAGCCCGGCGTCCACGAAGTCGAAGATCACATCCGCGCCGGCATCGCTCATGGTCTGCACGTCGCGGTACCGCCCTGCGCCTGTGAGCTTGGCGCCCAGGACGCGATGGCCACGGCGCTTCAGCCGGTGGACGATGGTCTTGGCCACGGTGGTTTTGCCCATGGACATGGACGTTCCGGTGACCAGTACAGTGGGAATCTGAAACCGCGCATGAGGCACGTCGGGGATACCGTGTGCCATTGTTGCTTTGGCACCACCGAGATGGACATGCCCCGCGTAGGCCACCTCCAGAAAATCAGGCATAAACGGTGCTTTGGAGCTAAGCTTGCCCATGAGTCCGGCGCTGGTGAGCAGGTGCATACGGCCATCCGCGTCCGCGAGGCGCCAGTCGCCTGTGCCCGAGAGGGTAGCGCGGCGCTCCCCCAGGGCGCCAATGAAGCGCTGCCCTTTCATCACCGGCCGCATGCGCCCGGTCGCCAACTCCAGTTCGTTGTGACCGGTCGGCGCTTGGTCGACCACACACGCTACGTAATCGCCTGTGGCCCATGCGTCACGCGGCAAGGCTGAGACGGTGAACGGCGTGGTGTCCAACGCAGAGATACGCGTAAGGGAGGGGAGCACATATGGGGTGGCCATGGGGTGGGCGGGCGGTTAGCAAGGGTAAGACTGTAAGTAGAGGGATCCATGGGTGGAGCCATGGACCTGTACAGCATCAAGAGGTGTCCTCGGGCCCAGACGCGTCGGGCGCCGCTACGGGATCTGCCATCAGCAGCAGCGCCAGCAACGCGGTGCGCTCCACCAGCTGGTCGATGTCTACGTGTTCATGGTCGGCGTGGGCCCCATCCCCCACGGGCCCGAGGCCATCGAGCGTGGCCGAGAAGAGGCTCGTTTCGTTGCCATCGGAGGCGCCGCCGGCGCGGCCTTCCCCAAGGGAGAGGCCCAGCTGCTCTCCCGCCTCCTGGGCCTGGCGCCAGAGCGCGCGGTTGCGCGGCGTGCGCTCCAGCGGCGGCCGGCCAAAATGACCCTTCACGGTAAGCACAACGTTGGGCGTAGCGGGCTCGAGGGCGTTAATGACCTGCTCCACTTCCGCAGCATCCTCCTTGGTGCGCACGCGCACGTCTACCTCCGCTCGGCTGCGCGGCGCCACCACATTGGGGCGCTGGCCGCCCTCAATAGTGCCCACGTTGACAGTGATGCCTCGCACGGGGTCGTTCAACCGGTGCAGGTGTTGCACCACGTGCGAAAGCTCCACGATGGCGCTCGCGCCCCCCTCCGGATCGAGCCCGGCGTGCGAGGCGCGGCCCTGCACCTCGACGGTGAAGCGGCCCACGCCCTTCCGTGCCGTCTTCAGCAGGCCCTTCGGCCCAAGCGCCGGCTCCAGCACGAAGGTGCGCGCAACAGCCCGCGCCAGGCGCCGGATGCGGGGCCGCGACTCCACGCTGCCAATCTCCTCATCGGAGTTCAAAAAGATGACCGGCTGCAGCGGGGGGGTCAGCTCGAGGTCCTGCAGCGCCTGCAGGGCAAACACCATCTGCACAATGCCGCCTTTCATATCAAACACCCCGGGCCCATAGAGGCACCCGTTCCGCTGCTCCACCGGCATCGTCTCCAGCGTGCCCAGTGGCCATACCGTGTCCACGTGCCCCAGCATGAGCTGAGCGGGTTTGCCTGAGGTTTCCGCAACAGGCCGTGCGAGGAGTTGCCCTCCGGACACCTTCCCCGGCAGGCGTTGAAAGCGATAGCCGAGCGGCTCCAGCGCCTCCGCGACCAGCGCAAATACCGGCGCCTGCGCTTCCGGCACGTCGGAGGGGGACTCCGCCTCGGCCAGCGTTTGCAGGAGCGCCACCAGGTCAGCGCGGCGTTCCTGTAGCATCATCAGTACGTCATCCGCACAGGCTACATCCATAGGCAGCATCTTCGGAAAGAAGGTCGGCTATGAGGAAAAGTTAGCGGGGAACGGAAACGCCTGTGTATCGCGAATGCTGGCGTACCGGCCGGGGTGCAGATAGGCCAAGAGCGGCGCATTGTAGAGCAGTTGCTGATCCTCTTGGTCGGAGGTCCGCAGGGCATCCTCGTGCACATGGGCTGCTACAATACGCCCGATGATCAGGCTTTGGTCGCCAAAATCATCCAGCACGCGGTCGAGCTCACACTCGAGCATGAGATAGGCGTCGGAGAGGAAAACGCCATCCACGGTGGTTGCCGGCGTCGTGGGCAGCTGGTCCAGCACCGGCTGCTCTTGGCCGGGGCCAGCCTGCCGGGGTGAGGCTGTGAGGCTGGCCATCGTCACCTGATCGGGCCACGGATAGCTGACCGTGAAGCTCCCGCCCGCCTTGGCGTTGTGATAGGTGCTGTGCGCCGGGGTGCAGATAAACCCGAAGTAGTTGGCCCACCCCAGCGGCATGGCCATGTGCTTGGGCGCCAGGTTGTAGTCGTCGCCCTCTTGCGTGCCCACGACCACCAGGGGCGAAACCACAAACACGCGTTCCCAGAGCGCTTTGTCGATGTCGAGCGATACGATGCGGTCCGTGTTCATAAGGGGCTACCTCGGTTCGTCTGGTACGGCGCGTCGGTGCGAGCATCTACAGTATAGCGACGCACCCGCCTCCGTGCCGTGAGGCAGCCGCCTACCTGTCGTGTGGTGCCTGCCCTTACGTAAGAAGCGCCCGCCGCCCGACCGCCGGCGCGCTGAGGGTTACACATGTAGCCAAAGACCCCACAACACTTACAGGGGTTCTACCACATGCGTCGGATCCTGTAGATAACGCCTTAAACGGTATCCGGCCCTACACTAAAAACTACACTAAGAAGACGAGGAGCCGTGATAGAGCGGATGCCTTACGAAAGGCATCAGTACACCGCTCTACGGCTCACCCATTAGGGGCTGATCGTGCCGGTACCCACGTTTCTTTTCTCACGTACTCCACAGGATTATGTCTATAGCCAAAACCGTTGAACTCTCTGCTGAAGGCGATACGCTTGAGCACGCCACCGAAAACCTCGTCCGCCAAGCGAGCGAAACGATCGACAATATTGCGGAGGTCTACGTGGACGACTATCGGGCCCGCGTGGAAAACGGCCAGATTCAGATGTATCGCGTCCGCGGAAAAGTCACGTTTGTCCTTCAGGATAAAGATTGAGGCTGATATAGCATAGCACCAGGAACGGCGGTGGGCACCGGTTGCCTTACCGCCGTACGTGTATGAGGGCGCCGGCCCTTCACAGGGCCAGCCGCTGCGCAGTGGCTGGCCTGTACCCACGATACTTGGCACCCCCAGGCAAAGCCGTACACCTCTCGCATCCTTCGCAGACTCATGACCCACGTCCAATCACTTGCACGCTATGTTGAGGAAGCCGGCTACGATGCGTGTTCCTCTGCCGCGCGCCAGCAGCTCAAGGTGCGCGTGCTCGACAGTCTCGGCTGCGCGATCGGTGCGCTGGACAGCGAACCCCTCCGTATCCTTCGCGCGCACCTGGCAGACTTCGACGGGGCCGATCATGCGACGCTTATCGGGGGCGGAAGCGCCGCGCCCGACCGGGCCGCGTTCTACAATTCAGCGCTCGTCCGCTACCTTGACTACAACGACAGCTACCTGGCAAAGGGCGAGACGTGCCACCCCAGCGATAACCTCGGCTCGGTAATGGCCGCCGTAGAGTACCGCGAGGGCTCCGGGCGGGCGTTACTTGAAGCGCTCGCTGTTGCGTATCAGGTGCACTGTCGCCTCAGCGATGAAGCACCGGTGCGCGCCAAAGGATTTGACCACACGGTGCAGGGCCAGTACGCTGCGGCGGCTGGGGCGGCAAAAGCGCTCGGGCTTGACCCCAAACGGACGGCCCATGCCCTTGCCATCAGCGGGACAGCGCATAACGCACTCCGCGTCACCCGCACCGGTGAGATCACGCACTGGAAAGGGCTGGCCTATCCGGAGACGGGCTTCACGGCCACGCACTCCGCCTTCCTCGCAATGCGTGGCATAACCGGCCCGCCCGAGGTTGTTGAGGGCAACAAGGGCTTCATGCACTCGATCGCTGGCGAGTTTGACCTTGATTGGAGCGCGGAGGACCTGGAGCGCGTCACGCGGACGATCATCAAGAAATACAATGCCGAAGTCCACTCGCAGTCCACGCTCGAAGGGGCGCTCACGCTAAAGCGTAAACACGGCATCGATCCGCAAGCGATCGACCGCATTGAGATCGACACGTTCGACGTGGCCTTCCACATCATCGGCGGGGGCGAGGAGGGCGACAAGACCGTCGTGCGCCGGAAGGAGGAGGCCGACCACAGCCTGCACTACATGACGGCAGTGGCGCTCTTGGACGATCAGGTATTGCCCGCGCAGTACCAGCCGAAGCGGATTGCGTCGGACGATGTGCAGTCGCTCCTGCGCAAAATCACCGTCACGGAAAACCCCGATTACAGCGACCGTTTCCCTGACCACATGGTCTGCGACATTCGCATCCATGCGGATGGGCACACCTACGAGATCCACAAGGAGGACTACGAGGGCTTTCACACCCGCCCAATGACGTGGGAGACGGTCTCGGAGAAGTTTGCACGGCTTGCGACACCGCACACAGACACGGCGCTCCGTAGCGACATCATCGCCGCCGTGGAGGCCCTGGAGACCATTCCGGCGCGCGACCTCTTCGACCTGCTTGCTCGTGTCACCCTGCCGAGATCGTAAGTGCCGCCTCGCCTGGTGCTGACATGGCGCGCTGTGTCCTATTTCGACCTCGAATTCACCATCCACCATCCTGCCATCGACCATGAGCGACTCAAACGTAACCGGCGACCCTCGGCGCGCCTTTCAGTTTCTCGATCTCAATGACCGTGGCGCGAAGCCGCGCACGGTCGGAATCACCGAGATCCGCGGGCCCTACTACAGCGTGATGGGCACCGGCTATCTCGACGACGTGCTCTCCACGATGGGCCACTACGTCGACACCCTCAAGTTTGCCGGCGGCTCCTTCAGTCTGATGCCGGAGGAGGAAGTCCAGGCGCTGCTCGACCTGGCCCATACGCACGACGTGCTCGTCTCTACGGGTGGCTTCATGGAATACGTGCTGACGCAGGGAGCAGACGCTGTGTATCAGTACATCGATGAGTGCGGGCGGCTGGGCTTCGATATCATCGAGATTTCGGCTGGCTTCATCACGCTGCCCACCGATGACTGGCTGCGCCTCATCGAAGCCGTGCAGGAGGCGGGCCTGAAGGCCAAGCCGGAGGTCGGCATCCAGCATGGCGCGGGCGGCGGCGCAACGACCACCGAGGAGCTGGAGCAGATCGGCCAGCAGGACCCCGCCCAAGCCATCGCGCAGGCCAAGCGTTTTGTTGAGGCCGGGGCGTACCAGATCATGATTGAAAGCGAAGGCATCACCGAGAATGTGCCGGAGATGCGCACCGAGATCCCAGCACGGTTTATCGACGAACTGGGGCTGGACCACCTGATGTTTGAAGCGGCGGACCCGCACGTCTTTCCGTGGTACATCCAGAACTACGGGCCAGAGGTAAACCTCTTCGTAGACCACAGCCAGATCGTACAGCTCGAATGCCTGCGTAGCGGCATCTGGGGTCCGCATGACCTCTTCGGGCGGGTGCAAACATTTAAAGGATAGATAGGCCGCCTTCTTCTCACCCGGCATCGTGGGTCCACCCTACGGCACCCCGCACGGTGGTGGGCCCCAGCGATCTGACTGCCGTACGGGAAGAGGGGCGGGCCCTCGTTCGCACCATGACCAGCTGTTCTCTCCCTCCTTGCACCGCTCAGCCGCGTTCAGCTATCCATGACTGACCCCGACACACCAAGCATCGTCCCGATCAACCTTGACGTTGCCGAGCACTTTCGCGAAGCAGCCGACTTACTGGAAGCACAGGATGCAAGCCCGTTTCGCGTGCGGGCGTACCGGCAAGGGGCGTCAACCTTGGCGAACCTTGACCGCTCCGTAGAGGACATCTATGCGGAGGATGAACGGGAAGGATTGATCGATCTCCCTACCATCGGGTCCTCGCTTGCCAATGCGATCGTTGAAGTGCTGGAAACCGGGCGCTGGCGCTATCTGGAGCGCCTGCGCGGCATCGTCACGCCGGCGTTGGTCTTTCGGCAGTTGCCAGGCATCGGCCCGACGCTCGCTGAGCGCATCCATGACACGCTGGGCATTGAGACGCTTGAGGCCCTGGAGCAAGCGGCCCACGACGGACGCCTGGCCGACGTTGAGGGCATCGGGGCGCGGCGGCTACAGGCCCTACGCGATGCCCTCGCTGCCCGGTTGCGCCGGCGCACGTCTGACACCGCGACCGTACCGGTGGACGAGTTGCTCGATGTCGACCGCGCGTACCGAAGCAAGGCCGCGGCGGGCGACCTGCGCACGATCGCACCGCGGCGCTTCAATCCCGAGAACGAAGCGTGGCTTCCCATTCTGCACACGGAGCGCGAGGACCGGCACTATACGGCGCTGTACTCCAACACCGCCCGGGCCCATGCCCTCGACCGAACGGACGATTGGGTGGTGATCTACCGGGAAGATGCCGCCCAGACGCAGTGGACGGTGGTAACCGAAACGTCCGGCCGACTTGAAGGGAAGCGGGTCGTACGCGGGCGAGAGGCCGAGTGCCTGCGCTATTACCAAGACGAATCGGCGCTTACAGCAGACCAGTAGTGCGGCTCACATGAATGCAAAAAAAACCGCAGTCGTTCTATGGATTGGATGAGGTGAGGAAGAGCACGAGCTACGGATGCGCGGTGAGGATTGAGGATATGGGGGCGAGCATCTGGGCGATGACGACGCAGGGCCCGGGCTACCCCGTGCCAAGAGGGGCAGCGCGCCCATCAGATGCGACTGCGGTGGGTTCAGTCTTCAGGGACAAACCGAACAGCCAGCCCTCCACCGGGCGCCAGGGGTATGCGCAGCTGGGCGTCGGCCGTGACCGTGCGCGATTCGATGGTGTAGGCGACCGGGTTGGAGCGCCAGTCTGCGTCGTCCGCATCACGGTAGAGCGTAGCGGTGTAGGTGCGGCCGGCCTCAAGGAAGTCGAGCGCAACAGCGACTGTGCGGGACTCTCCGTTCGTTTTGGCGCCGAGGTACCAGTCGTCTGAGTGCCGGTCCTGCCGCGCGATGGTGACGTGCTCGCCGATTGCGCCCTCCAACACGCGCGTGTCCGCCCAATCAACGGGCACGTCTTTGATGAACTGCAGCGCATCAAGATGCGGCGCGTAATTCTCGACGAGGTCGGCGGCCATGTGCAGCGGACTGAAGAGGACAACGTAGAGGGCCAGCTGCCCCGCCAGCGTGGTGGGCACGCGGTTGTGCTCCTCATCGGCGGCCGCGATATCAAAGATCCCTGGGGTGAAGTCCATCGGCCCGGCCAGCATCCGGGTAAACACAAGGGTAGGGACGTGGCCCGGCCCGTTGCCGCCCCCGCCCGGCGAGTTAAACTCCTGCCCGCGTGCGCCCTCGGTGGTCAGCAGATTGGGATACGTCCGGCGCAGACCCGTGCTCTTGATCGGTTCGTGGATGTTCAGGCTGAGTTGATGACGCGCGGCAGCCTCCAGCGTGCGGCGGTAGTGGTTGACCATGTACTGCCCGTAGTTCCACTCGCGTGCGGTGTCGCCTGGGGCCACGCCCGGCCCCTCGGTGCGTGGAAAGTTCATGCCCCACTGCACGTAACCGGTCTTCACGGAGGTCACGCCAAGGTCCGCCATAAGCGCATACGCGGAATCCATCTGCGCCTCGTAGCCAGGCACGTTACCGGCAGTCTCGTGATGGCCAACCAGGCGCGTCCCCCGCTCGCGCGCATACGCTGCCACCGCTTCGAGATCGAACGCCTCAACCGGGTCGGTGAAGGAAAAACTGCGACCGTCGCCCAACCAGTCGGCGTCCCAGCCGACGTTCCACCCCTCCACCAATACCCCGTCAAAGTCGTGGGCTGCGGCAAAATCGATGTAGCGCTTCGCCCGCTCAGTGGTAGCCCCCAGGTGCGGGCCAGGCCACCAGGTTAGCTCGCCAAGGTGCATCCCCCACCAGATGCCCACATACGTGCCGGGCTGTACCCAGGATACATCCCCAAGCGTGTTCGGCGCGTTCAGATTGAGGACCGTGTAGTTTGTCACCAGGTCGCCCGGGACGTCGCCAATGAGCAGCACGCGCCATGGGGACTGCGCAGGCGCCTCGGCGTAGACGCGCACGCCGGTAGACCACGGCGCCAGGTCCGCTTGATATGCAAGCGGACCCGATCGACGGAGCGACATGGCTGCATAATCGACCAGGGCCGCCTCGTGAACGGCCACGAACGGCCCCTCGGCGAAGGCGAGCGTAAACGGCGTGTGCAGCACGGAGCCGGCCTGCGAGAGCCGTGTGTTCTCGTACAGGTACTCGTAGCGGTTCCACTCGTAGGCGCGGATCCACCACGCCTCGGCGTCGCGGGCAAACCGGAAACCCGTGCGTTCGCCCATGATCTCGAAGGACGCCAGCCCGTCCTGTGCCGGCCATTCGTATCGGAAGCCCACGCCGTCGTCGAACACGCGCACCCGCAGGTCCATCCGGCGCTCGTCCTCAGCCAGCGCCAGGTGGAGTTCTCGGTGATGGTCACGAATCGTTGTCACCTCGCCCCACGGCTGCGTCCACGTTTCGTCATGCGAACGCTCCGCGGCATGGACGAGGCGGACGTCGGTGCCGAGCGTATCGCCCGTCGATAGCACCACCCCCAGCGGCGAGGCCTCTACCAGCAGCTCGTCATCGTGCATGACCGAGTAGGTGAGCGGACCTTGGGTCGTGACCGCCACCTGAATCCGGCTGTTGGGCGAGGCCACCATTTCCGTTTGGGCGGCCGCTGGGGCGACCGCTACGCTCAGCAGCAGGGCAAGGACAGGAACATGGGGGAAGCGATGCATGGGTTGTTGGGCACGGGTGCGTAGGAGCGGCAGCAGTGTTGCCTTGCGCGTGACGTTAGTCAAGGTAGCAACCCTGCCCAACACATGCGATGGCGACGGGCCAGCACATGCACATCGCCTTTCTCCTGCATCTCATCGTTCCGGCCGCGAGCCCAGGCCCCTGGGCAGGAGCGGCTGTCGAACCCTGCCGCCTGCATGCAGTTTAGGTGAAGGCCCTGCAGTACGTCCGTACCGCCTATTAAGACCCACGCCAACCGTATGTCTGCTACCACCGCCGTCCGCATCCAGCTCCGGTCCAGCCTCGCCGGACGCGTGGGGCGGCCCGTGGTAACGGTGCAGGCTTCGCCGGACGCCACCACCCGCGACATCCGCGCCGTCGTAGCGGAGACGTACCCGGACGCAGCCGGTGTGGTCGAGAGCGCCCTGCTGGTGGCGGGCGATCGTATTCTGGGCGCGGAAGAACAGCCGCTGGCCAACGCCTCACCACCCCCGACCCTCACACTCATACCCCCCGTTTCAGGAGGATAACGCTATGTCAACCAAGTCCCAGGAGCAGACCGCCGCTGCTACGCCCATGACCAACGGCACCGCCGTCCGGAGCCTCACGGTGGACACCTTTACCAATGGCGTCCTTGATCCGGAGGGCGCGATGCTCGGCCCCGTGCGGGACGGCGGGACCATCATCGCCAACACCGCGCCCGGCTGCTGGGGACCGATGATCACCCCGCGCCTGCACGGTGGGCACGAGGTCACGGAGCCGGTCTATGTAGAAGGCGCCGCCCCTGGCGATGCGATCGCGCTGCGCATCCGCGACATCACCGTGACGTCGCTCGCCACCGCCTCTGGTCACGATGAATTTGTGGATGGCTACTACAACGGCGACCCGTACGTGGCCAAGCGCAACCCGAACACGGGCGAACTGCGGCCCGAGACGGAGGTGAAGGGCGTAGGGCAGGACGCCGTCCGCGACGTATCTACGGGCGACCCTGTCACCCCCTTTCGGATGACCAACGGCTACACCGTGGTTTTCGATGGAGCGCGGGGCGTCGGTATCACCGTCGACCAGGAGCGAGCCGAGGCCATTGGCCACGACGCCGACAACTACGCGGCGATGCCGGATAATGCGGTGCAGCACTCGATCCTGACCTACGCTCCGCACGACCTTGTGGGGCTGCCCGTGCGCCTCCGCCCGTTCATGGGGCAGCTGGGCACCACGCCCTCCCGCGCCATCCCCGACTCGCACAACGCCGGCGACTTCGGCTCCGCGCTGATTGATGCTCCGCACGAGTACGCTCTTACCCCTGAAGAACTGGCCGAATGCCGCACCGACGGCCACCTGGACATTGATGCGGTGCGGGCTGGGACGATCCTGCTCTGCCCCGTGAAGGTACCGGGCGCCGGCGTGTACCTCGGCGACATGCACGCGCTGCAGGGCGATGGCGAGATTGCCGGCCACACGATGGACGTAGCAGGCTCCGTCACGCTCGCCGTGGAGGTGGTGAAGGACCGCGCCCTCGAAGGCCCGGTGTTGTTTCCGCTGCGGGAAGACCTGCCCCCGGCTGCTACCCCGCTGACGCCCGACGAACGGGCCCGGGCCGAGCGCCTCGCCCGCGCGCAGGGGCTCGACGGTATTGAAGAATCCGCCCCTATCTCCATCATCGGCTCCGGGCCCGACCTGAACGCCGCCACCGAGAACGGCCTCGGCCGTGCCGCGCGCCTGCTTGACATGCCGGACCCGGAAGTGCGCAACCGCGCCACGATTACCGGTGCCATCGAAATCGGCCGCCACCCCGGCGTCATTCAGGTGACGTTCCTCGCCCCACGCCAACGCCTTGAAGCCGCCGGCCTCTGGCGCTTTGCCGCCGAGCAGTATGGGCTGTAGTGCTGCCGCTTGGCTGTCCTCCACGGTTCTACCTTTTCCAGAACCCGGGAGTACCTTCGGCACTACGGGGGCTCATGATATCCTTGACCAACAACTTCTGGTGACGAATCCGCACCGGACAGTCTCTACATGCATTACACCCTTCGTGATGGCATCGTCTGGCTGGGTATCTTTTTCTTGCTTCACGTTCTGTTGCTCGCCCTCTTCGTATTGGATCCTCCGGCCGAAAGTCGGGGCTTCCTGACCGAGTTTGCTGCGGGTCTCGGATTCGTGGGGATGGCGTTCTTTATCGGACAGTTCATCACCACGGGGAGGTTTAAGTCGGTAGCGCCCAGCTTCGGCACCGACATGATCCTGAACTTTCATCGCTATGCAGGCATCGCCGGTGTAACGCTCGTCCTTGCACATCCCATTTTGCTGATAGCGACCGATCCGGCATACCTCCGCTTTTTCGATCCGACGGACAACTTCCTGCGTGGCGTGGCCCTCATCACGGTTACGGTGGCGATGGTACTGATCATCCTCATCAGCGTCCGCGGCCTGCCGCGTTTTTTTTCGTATGAGCAGTGGCGACTGACGCACTCGGGACTCGCTGTACTGATTGTCGTGATCGGGATGGGGCATGGCCTGTACGTCTCCAACTACCTGGATACCCTCTGGAAGCAGGGCGTCTGGTCGGCAGCGATACTCATCGCGATAGGGCTGCTGGTGGAGGTGCGGCTTATCCGCCCGCTCCGCATGCGTAAACGGCCGTATCGCGTGGAGTCCGTCCGCCAAGAGCAGGACGATGCCTGGACGCTGGAATTGGCGCCGGACGGCCACGACGGGATGGCGTACAAAGCCGGACAGTTCGCCTGGATAACGATCGGCGACACCCCTTTTCAGGTGCAGCAGAACCCATTCTCGATGGCGTCCGCCGAAACTGACGACACGATCCAGTTTACTGCTCAGGTAGAAGGCGACTTCACGGCATCGTGGAAACACATCGAACCCGGCACCCATGCGTGGATCGACGGCCCCTACGGCGCTTTTACCATTGCGGACGATAGCAAGGGCTTCTACTTCGTGGTGGGCGGCAGCGGGGTTGTACCGGCGATGAGCATCCTCCGCACCATGCACGCACGGGGCGATGACCGCAGCGTCCGGGTGATCAATTGCAATCCGAACGTCGACACCATCCTGTTTCTCGACGAGCTACGGGCGCTGGAGGGCGAACTCGATCTGAAGGTCGTGCATGTCCTGGAGGAAGCCCCCCCTGATGAGGTGGACTTCGCCTATGAGGTGGGGCTCCTCAATCGGGACAAGATTGAGCGCTACCTGCCCAATGACAAAAACCGATACTCGTACTACTCCTGCGGGCCAGGCCCCGTGATGGACATCACCGAGGAATCGCTGCGCGCCATGGGCGTGGATTGGCGACGCATTATCCCCGAGCGCTTTGATTTCATTTGACCGGCCCCCTCGATGCTTCACAAGAAGGTCCGCCACGCCGTAATCTTGATAACCGTGCTCCTACTGGCACTTACCGCGCTTGCGACATGGTATGTGATGTAGGCAGTGTTTGAAAAACACCTCATACGCCCGTACAAACTCGTCCACGGTGGAGCACAGCCTGTGCTCTTCGGTGGTGGAGCAGCCGTATGAATCGAGACAGCGGCCGGGCCATCACGGTTTCGAGGACTACTCCGCTACCGCAACGGAGGCGCGGAGTGTCTCGTCGATGTACGTGTGCACGTCTTCGAGCAGGCTGAGCATGTCTTCAGCGGTGGTCTCCGGATGGTTGTTGTACGCAAACAGCGGCCGCCACCCCGGCGTCATTCAGGTGACGTTTCTGGGTCCACGGAAGAATCTCGAAGCCGCCGGTCTCTGGCGCTTTGCGGCAGAGCAGTTTGGGCTGTAGTGCTGCTGTCGCCAGCAAGCGGGTGTGCGGGCTCCGTTACACCTCTTGCGCCCGGCGGCGGTAGACCACAGCCAGGGCCATCACCGAAGACACCAGGACGAGCGTAACGGCGTTGGCCAAGATGATGGGCAAGTCTTCGATGAGTAACCCGTAGATGAGCCAGCAGAATACGCCCGCACAGACCATACTGAGGGTCCCCATGGAGAGGTCGTCGGCCGACTTCGCTTTCCACGTTTTGATCGCCTGTGGCAGAAAGGCCAGCGTGGTAAGCGTAGCAGCCACCAAGCCAATGGCCGTAATGTAGTCCATAGTAAACGAGCCGTGTGCGGGAAGAGAATGCGCGAACGGCACGGCCCGACAAAGGATTCTCCTTAGCCCTCCGGTACGTCCAGCACGTAGCGCACGACCACGGGTCCACCGACCTCGTCGTCATTCAGCCAGCCGTACACGCGCTCCCCCGTGGCAGCCCGAAGCTGAATAGTGTTTGGTAGATCAATCCGACCAAGCGGGTCCCGCTCCTCATCAAAAACGATCCACCGCGTCTCGTCGAGAGAGCGCCGGTTCAGGCCCATCCAGATGCGCCCGTCGGTGTCCACGAAAAAGTGATCGGTGGCGGGCCAGCGGTCGGGGATGCGCTCGCGCAGCACCTGTCGGTAGGTGGAGCGCATCGCCTCATTCGGCCACTCCTGGTTGATCAACTCGTCGCGCTCTGTGGAGGTGAGGGTCTTCCCGTCGAAATCGATACCCACCTCACCAACGGGCGTCATCTCCATGTCAAACAATTCCACGCGCGCCTCACCCGACCAATGCTTGTACGGGAGGCCATCGTGGAAATCGAAAAACGTATCCCGAAAATACGGCAAGGAATGAAAGATGACGCCATCGTCCGTCATCACGATGAACATATCCGTGGCAGGCATCGCCATCAGCGAATCCAGTGAACGGACTCCTTCGCGTAAGAGGCTAACGTAGCCCTGCTCTTCAATGTCCGCTTGCGCGACGCTACGGATCACCGCGACCGGATCTTCTACCCAGAGGGACATGTCGCCCCTGCGACCGATCAGCTTTTTACGAGAACCCTCTTCGCCAGGTGATAGCAGTTTTGGCTGTTCCAGATCGTCGAGGGGCCAATATGTGGTGCGTCGCGCCTGGATGTCATGCGCGTACAGGCCATTCCCGATCACCCGCAGGTCCGAGAGCGACTGAAACTCGCCGGGGCCCTGCCCGCCCGTACCGATGGTGCGAAGCAGTTGGCCATCAGCACCGAACACCGCGATTGCCAGCGCCTGCCCATCGCCCACAAACACGCGCCCATCACGGGCTACGGCGATACCTGCAATGCTTCCGAAAGGCGGTTCGGCAATCCGCTCGACCTCCTGTAACACAAGCGGCGGGAAGTCCTCGGCGGGCGCCGCCCCCTCATCTTCAGCGGCACAGCCGGCGGCAAGCAGATAGGTGAGGAGCACGCAACAGAGCGGAAGGCTGAATGGGGCTTTCGGCATGATCCAGGAAGCACCTTGTCGACTGGCGTTTGTTATAATCCGCCGCGCTGGCGCGAGCGCTCCCGAGCACCGGCCGCGGTGGTATCTTGCGGTTCCTCCTCCAGCTGTAGGGGCGGCTCATCCCGTACACGGCGCCCGGTCGATGCCGCGGTGCCTACCGGGCTCGGCGCCTCCGCAGTAATCAGCGCATCTGCCAGCTGATCGCCCAGCTTCTCCAGCGACGCATGCTGCGACTTCCGCCAGTGGGAGAACCCTTGGTACAGCACGCCGACCGACGCCGCGTACACGAGCAACACGCCCAGCACCGAAATCAGCACTTCACCGCTCATCGCGATAAAGGCCGGAACCGAAATCATAGCGACTGCCAGGCTCCACAACACAGCCTCAAAGAGCGGTCGACCGCCCGTAGACACGGGCCGAGCCAGCCGCAACCGGACCTCATCGCCTCGGGGCTGCAGCGACACCCGCAGGTCGGCCCGCGATAGGCTGCGGAAGTTTAGCTCCCAGGTATCCCCCACCTGCTTGGTGGTGGTCCACTCAAACGGGTTGCTGAGCATCCACTGCAGCGGCACGTCGTGCAGATGGCTCAGCTCGGCCTTGACGATGTCCTTCGTGCGCGGCGTCATCGGCAGCTCGATCCACCGCTCCACGAAGAGGTGCGTGTCGCTGGCGTCGGTGGTGCGGCGGCTCACGCGGGCGGCGTCCATCTCCCGGACGGCCTGCCGGATGTGCGCCGGGTCGAGGCCTGCCCCCTTGGCCACCTGCTCCAGCTCCGCTACCGTGAGCGCCGGGCCCTCCGACGACGAGGCCCCGCTGCCCTGCAGCTCGGCGGCCCGCTTGAGGACATCGCGCAGTTGATCGCCGCTAAACGTTCGTTCGCTACCCATCGCATCCTTGTAGTGTGCCGTCGGAAACACGAAAAATCCACGCACGCTTGTACCCTTTGCCGAAAGAGCAGTTCAGGGCCGACCGTTCCAGGGCCCGGCGCAGGGCGGGCTACGGATCCGCACGCGGGGATGTTACGCCCGGAGGCCCCATCCGCAGACGAACACCCACGCCCGTCCACGAGTAGGACGGTTCCCATTGTAGATCCCCTTCGTTGCCCATACGCTCCCGCTGTTCGGGGCTTCTTGCATGATTCAGTTGAACAACATCCATCTTGCGTTTGCCGGCGAGCCCGTCCTCGAGGGCCTCTCCTGGACCATTACGCCGGATCGCCAGCGCATCGGCCTGATTGGGCCCAACGGCGCGGGCAAGTCGACCGTGCTGCGCATCATCACCGGGCAACACACCCCGCAGGAAGGCACCGTGGCGATCGGCAACAGCACCACGGTCGGCTACCTGGAGCAGGACGCGCAGGAGCTGGACACCGAGCGGCCCGTCATTGAGGAGGCCATGCGTGCCTTTAGTCACGTGAAAGCGCTGGAAGCCGAGGAAGAGGAGATCACCGATGCCCTCAGCGCGGCAGACGACTACGAGAGCGACCGCTACCAGAAACTGCTCCACCGCCTGTCCGACGTGCAGCAGGAGCTCGTCACGCATGAGGCGCACCGCCTGCAATCCCGCACCGAGGCCGTGCTGGCCGGGCTGGGCTTTGAGCCGGACGAGTTGGAGCGGCCGGTGCGGTCCTTCTCGGGCGGCTGGCGGATGCGCGTGGCGCTGGCCAAGCTGCTGCTCCGCAACCCCGACTTCCTCTTGCTCGATGAGCCCACCAACCACCTCGACATCCAGAGCATCGACTGGCTGGAAGGCTACCTCCGCGCGTACGAGGGCACCGTCGTCATCGTCTCGCACGACCGCTACTTCCTGGACCGCATGGTGACCACCATTGCGGAGCTCACACACGGGCAGGTCACGATCTACAACGGCAACTACAGCTACTACCTCGAAGAACGGGAGCACCGGCGCGAGCTGCAGCGCCAGCGCTATGAGAACCAGCAGCGCGAGATCAAGGAGATCGAGCGGTTCATCGCGCGGTTCCGCTACAAGGCCGACAAGGCTGCGATGGTGCAGAGCCGCATCAAGCACCTCGAGAAGATGGAGCGCGTGCCACCACCGCCCTCTGAGGAGTCCACCGTCACCATCCGGTTTCCGGAGCCGCGGCGCAGCGGGCGCATCGTGCTGGAGCTCTCGCGCTTCTCCAAAACCTACGACACGGCCGAGGGCACGGTGGAGGTGTTCGACGCCGCCGACCCGCTCACCATCGAGCGGGGGGAGAAGATCGCCCTCATCGGCAAGAACGGCGCCGGTAAATCGACGCTGGCGCGCATCCTGCGGGGGGTGGAGGACTTCGATGGCACGCGGGAGGAAGGGCACAACGTGGACATGACGTACTTTGCCCAGCATCAGGCCGAAGCCTTGAACCCGGCCCACACCGTGCTCGAATCCGTGCGCGAGCTGGCGCCCGACCGCACCGAGACCGAGCTGCGCACCATGCTCGGCGCCTTCCTGTTTACGGGCGACGACGTGTTCAAGTCCGTGACCGTCCTCTCGGGCGGCGAGAAGAGCCGCGTGGCGTTGGCCCGGACGCTCCTGCACCCGGCCAACTTCCTCATCCTGGATGAGCCGACCAACCACCTCGACATCCAGTCCATCAACGTCCTCACCGAGGCGCTGCAGCAGTACAGCGGCACGTTCGTCATCGTCTCGCACGACCGCCACTTCCTGGACGAAGTGGCCAACACCGTGTGGCACGTGGGCGGCGGCCGCGTGCAGGACTTCCCCGGCACTTACTCGGAGTACCGCTGGCACCTGGAGCATGGCTCGGTAGAGGCCCCCGATGCAAGCCTGACGCCCAACCCGGCCACCAACGGCACGGCCTCAAAGCAGTCGAAGCAGCAGAAGAGCGGGCCCAAGTCGAAAGCGCAGAAACGCGCAGAGGCCAAGGCGCGCCAGCAAGCGGCCAACGGCACCAGCGAACCCGACTTCAGCGCCGTCAACTCCTACAAGCTACAGGCGCTCTACGAAGAAACGGAGGCCGACATCTTGGCCAAGGAGGAGAAGAAAGAGGCCCTCGAAGCCGCCATGGCCGACCCAGACCTCTACAGCAACCACGACCGCGCGAAGGAGGTCAACGCGGACTACGCTGCCATTGAGCAAGAACTGGCGACGCTGTACGACCGGTGGGAAGCGCTGGCCGAGCAGCTGACGGCGGAGGCGTGACGGATTTGGGGTTTGGGCGTTTGGGGGTGTGGGGGTTTGGGCGTTTGGGCGTATGGGGGTGTGGGCGTTTGGGCGTTTGGGGGTGTGGGGGTGTGGGGGTGTGGGCGCCGTTGAGAAGTGCCGTGGCGTCTTGAGGCGAGGAGGCGGAATGGGGGTACCTTCGCGGTATGTCACCATTGGTCCTCTTCTGCGTCATCCTGAGCTTGCGAAGGATCTCATAGCGGGTGGCACCGCATGAACCGTATGTTCGCTTGGTCCCAGGCTGAATGGCACGGCAGCCGGTGGAAGCGATGCAGTGTCGACCGGGTGGTCGGCGTGTGTGCCGGTCAGTGTATCTAAAGCGGCCGCCGCGTCCAACACACAACGCACTGCCCAGTCCACCCTTCAACCGGTCCCCCCGTAACCCAACACGGGCCACCTCGTACGCGGAGCAAACCAACCAACACCCTGCAACCATGACGCGCTACGAACACACCCAGGTAGGACACACCACCGGCGGCGCCCTGCTCGCCGGCGCCGGGCTCGCTCTTCTCGGTCCGGCAGGATGGGCGAAGGCGGCAGTGGCCGGAAGCCTTGGCATCGGCGCTGCCCTGTTTGCCTCCCTCACCGTCCGCGTCACCGATACCGAGCTGCACTTCTACTTCGGCCCCGGTTTCTGGAAGAAGCGCATTCCCCTCGATGAGATCACCGCGGCCCGCGCCGTCCGCAACAGCCCGTGGTATGGCTGGGGCATTCGCTTCACGCCCCACGGCTGGCTCTACAACGTGTCGGGGCTCGGTGCCGTGGAAATCGAAAAGACAGACGGCACCACCCTCCGGATTGGGACGGATGAGCCCGAGAAACTCGCAGAGGTACTCGCCTCCGCGATAGCCCACTAAATCTACCTACGAAGCGTACTCGAAGACAGGGGTCTCGATGACTCGGCTTGGCCGCTGCCGGCCGTTCACAATCTCGCGCAGCCTCTCCACCGTTTCAGGTGCGAAGTACCGCTCGCCTGTATCCGTATTCACCCGAGCAGGCACATTCTCAATGAGATACACCTGACCCTCGTGTTCGTAGGTGTAACGGACACGGCGTTCCACCAGGTGTTCTTCGGGATAGGGTTTCATGGTTGTCGTCGAATGCTGTAGTTGATCCAGAGCGCGGGATCAGGCTCATAAAGCGTAATAACCTTCACTAAAGGGCGTGAAGGATAGCTCACATGTACGTGTAAAGGTCGCCCCGCCCTATCATTACCGAAGATCAAACAACTCGGTCCATACTTGTCTTCGGGATAGTCCTCGATTACCACACCATCTGCAATGGCATGTGACACGTCATGAACGCTGATATTACGTTGAATGCTCCGTTTAGTGGCGTGCTGAGAGAACTCGATGCGTCCGGCTTCGACCTTGTCCTGAATCTCTTCGATTAAAGGCATGACGCGTGCATCGCCGGAACTGAATATGCCCCTCTGCTACGATAGCTAAACTTTAGGAGACCCACACCCACATTATGCAACCGGCGCAAAGTGCGCCGTAAAGTGCCGCAGTTGGCGCGGCTCGTGCGTGATGGTGTAGCCGGGGAGCTCGTCGGTGCGCTCAACGATATCCTCGAAGCACTCAATCACATAGTCGACGTGGGACTGCGTGTAGACGCGCCGCGGGATGGCCAGCCGTACGAGCTCCATCGCCGCCGGCTGCTCGCTGCCATCGGGCTGCTTGCCGAACATCACCGAGCCGATCTCGCAGCCGCGGATGCCGCCCGTCAGGTACAGCTCCACCGCCAGCGCCTGCCCCGGGTACTGCAGCGGCGGGATGTGCGGCAGCAGGCCCTTGGCGTCGATGTAGACCGCATGGCCGCCGATGGGCTCCACCACCGGCACGCCCATCTCCACCAGCGCCTCCCCCAGATACCGCGTGGAGGCTAATCGGTAGGCCAAATACTCTTCGCGGACGATCTCCTTGAGGCCCTGCGCAATGGCCTCCAGGTCGCGCCCGGCCAGCCCGCCGTACGTCGGGAAGCCTTCCGTCAGGATGAGCTGGTTGCGCGCCTCCTCGGCCCACCGGTCGTCGTTTAGCGCCAGCCACCCGCCGATGTTGACGAGGGCGTCTTTCTTCGCGCTCATCGTCATCCCATCCGCATACGCAAACATCTCCCGCACGATGTCCGCCACGTCCCAGTCGGCATAGCCGTCTTCCCGCAGCTTGATGAAGTACGCATTCTCCGCAAAGCGACACGCGTCTATAATCAGCGGAACGCCGAAGTCCTCACAGACGGCCTTCACCGCTTTGATGTTGGCCAGCGACACCGGCTGTCCACCGCCCGAGTTGTTGGTGATGGTGAGCATCACGATGGGCACCTGCGCATGATGCGCCTCCAGAAAATCCTGCAGCGCGGCCACATCCATGTTGCCCTTAAACGGATGCTGGCTGGCCGGATCTTTCCCCTCGGCAATCACGAGGTCCACCGCCGTGGCGCCTGTGGCTTCGATGTTGGCGCGGGTGGTATCGAAGTGGGTATTGTTCGGAATATGGGCGTCCCCATCCGCCACGATGCCCATCAGGATGCGCTCGGCGGCCCGGCCCTGGTGCGTGGGGATGATGTGGTCGAACGGCATCAGCTCGCGCACGGCCGCTTCGAAGCGGTAATACGACGGCGATCCCGCGTAGCTCTCGTCCCCCTCCATCAGCCCGCCCCACTGGGCTGCGCTCATCGCGGAGGTGCCCGAGTCCGTCAGCACGTCGATGATGACATCGTTCGCGTTCAGGTTAAAGAGGTTGTAGTGCGCCGCCGCAATAAGCTCGGCGCGCTCCTCGCGGGTGGTCAGTCGGATCGGCTCCACCGACTTGATGCGAAAGGGTTCAATGATCGTCTTCATGAGCAGGCAGGCGTCCAGGGAGATATACAGCGGGTCTGTAAAGATACACACACGCGCTCCAAAAGCGATAGGGCCGACCCGCTCCGGACCGTGGGCCCTCGGCTGGCGTTTTAAAGACCGTCTCGTTCCTACCGTCTATCCTGCCGCTTCTCATGGCACCAACCCCCACGCCCACAGCACCGCCTCCGGTCCCGGTCCCTGAATCATCCACCGATGCCCCCCCGCGCCTGCTTCGGTGGACGCGGGGACAGTACGAGCAAGCCATCGACGCCGGCGTGTTCGGCGAAGACGACCGCGTAGAGCTCATCACCGGACACGTCGTAGAAATGAGTCCTCAAAATGCTGCCCATGCTACCGCTGTCACATTGATCGATTATGCGCTCCGCACAGCGTTGCCGTCGTCGTCCTTTGCAAGAATTCAGCTACCCCTGGCCCTGAGCGCAGAATCGGCCCCTGAGCCCGCCGTTGCGATCGTGGAGGGCACGCCCGCCGACTTTGCCGAGGCCCATCCGGATACCGCGCTACTGGTCGTGGAGGTATCCAGCCGCTCGCTGGCCTTCGACCGGAGCGAGAAGCAGGGCGTCTACGCCCGGGCAGGGATCCCAACGTACTGGATTGCCAACCTCGTGGAGGGCGTGCTGGAGGTGTATACCGATCCTGGGGGTGGGCGGTACCGGACGGTACGCACGCTGGAGGCCGATGCTACCGTGGCGGTGCCGGGTACAGACGCGACGCTGCCGGTAGGCAACCTCCTGCCCTAAAGACGCTATGCCATCGGGCAGGCCCGCCCCCTCCTCAGTTCAACCGGTGCCCGTACCGGTCTCGTAACCGATGCCACCGGCAGGACACGCAGCTACTGCACGGAATAGAAGTTGTACCTTGTCTGTCCAGTCGTTACTCGGCTTGCTTGTCTTTCGCTCATAGGCGCCTCAGCTCAATGCCCTTGTTTTCTTCGCTGCAGCGGTGGCTGCGCCCGGTGCCCCTCGGCGCTTGGCTGATGCTGGTACTCATGGTGTGGATGTCCGGCGTGGGGCCCGCTGCTGCACAGGTAGTGGAGCTTCCCCACGACGATGACACGCCGGGCACGTTCTTCGGGTCGGCGGTAGCCATCGAGGCTGGCCGCGCCGTGGTAGCAGCTCCCAACGAAGATAGCTGCGCGGCTGAGGCAGGCGCCGCGTACGTATTCGAGCGGGCGGGCGAGCGGCAACGGTGGGAACGCGTTGCCACGCTGGTGCCCTCCGACTGTGAGGAAGGGCTCTTCTTCGGCCGCGCCGTGGCCCTCAGCGGCGACCGCGTGCTCGTGACCGCCTCCCGCGAGTTCTTTGCGGCGCAGCGCCCTAACAGCGTGTATGTGTTCGAGCGCACCGCGGATGGCCAGTGGGAAGAACGAACCCAGCTGCGCGCCGACCCCGGCCAGCGCCGTGAGGGCAGCTTCGGCGCCGATGTAGCACTGGACGGCAACCGCGCGCTGGTGACCACCTGGGCCGATACCGATGCAGGCCCGGAAGGAGGCGCGGCCTACATCTTCGAGTTCACGGGCAGCCGCTGGGAACGTACCGCCCGCCTCACCGCCGAGGGCATTCGCGACGGGGATGTGTTTGGTGGCTCCGCCGCCCTGGATGGCGACCGCCTCGCCGTGAGCTCGGCGCGGCACGGCGACGACGGGCGAGGCAGCGTATTCGTGTTTGAGCGTACGGCCCCTACCGATACCTGGGACCTCGTCGCCCGCGTACCCGACATCGAGGACTTCTTTATCTCCCTGGCCCTGGATGGGCCGCGTCTGGCCGTGGGCGAAAGCCGCGCCGGCCGCCGTGGGTCTGGTGTGGTGCGCATCATCGGGCCTGACGCACGGGGCACATGGCGCGAGCAAGCCCGCATCGAATCGCCACGCCCGTACCGCGGCGGCGCCTTCGGTACGGAGGTCGCACTGCGTGGCGACTGGCTCCTGGCCACGGGCTTCGACGAGCAACTCCAACTCGACACCAACATCGACCGGGCGGTGTTCGCTTTTCGCTACAACCAGGACGCCGCCGCGTGGCAGTTTGAGCATGTGATGGACATCGGCTCGCCCAGCTTTGGTGCCGCCATCGACTTGAAAGGCCAAACGGCCATCGTGGGAGAATCCTCTCAAGATGCCCGTGGCCGTGCCTTTGTGATCCGCATTCCGTTCTTCGGGCCATCGGCCGAACGCGAATAGGCTGCACGTCGCGCAGCCCATCTCCCCTTTATCCCTTATTCAGGGGTACTTTATTACCCGGTAAAAGATAAGGTTATTTGGCGCATTCGTATCTTCAGGTTATCTTTTAAGGTCTGGTAGCCCTTCCATAAGTAAAGATAAATTGTATTGGGTTATTTCTTGACTATTATAAGGTCGCGCCGTACTGTATAGATGTTCAAACATGTAGTTGGCGTTTATCAAAGGCTCTTGTAATCATGCAGCTGCGCACCCTGCGTTTGCTACCCCGGTTTTTTCGACGACGATAGGGCCGTCCCTCTCTTGCCTTCGCACGGGCACGCCAGGCCACCGGTGCCCCCGCCTGATGCCCCACGCGCCTTCCAAACGTCCGCCCCCTTTCTGCTACACATCGACAGTGGCCATCGCAGGCCAGACATCACGCTACATGCGTCGCAGATGGCTTTCGTCATTTTCTACCCAACCCACCATTTGTCATGAAGCATTGGTACACACTACTCGTACTTCTCTTTCTTCTTCCTGTGGCGACCGCTACGGCCCAGGGGCAAGGCTCGCTGACCGGTACGGTTACCGAAGCCGGCTCCAACCAGGGCTTGCCCGGCGTGAATGTGCTGATCCCAGCGCTTGACCGGGGCGCCGCCACCAACGTCGACGGCGTCTACACGCTAACGGGCCTGCCCGCCGGCACGTACGAGGTAAGCGCGCGCTTTGTGGGCTTCCGCCCCTCCACGCAAGAGGTCACCATTGTAGCTGGTGAGGAAACCACCCTCAACTTCGAGTTGCGGGAGGACTTCATGCAGATGGACCAGACCGTGGTGACCGGAACGGGCCTCAGCACCGAGCGGCGGCGGCTGTCCGCCGATGTCAGCGTGATTTCCACGCGCGACATCGAAGAGTCGCCCGTCGCTTCGGTCGACCAGCTCCTGCAAGGACGCGTCTCGGGGTCTTCGGTGCGCATGCAGTCGGCACAGCCGGGGCAGGGCGCGCTCATCAATTTCCGGGGCATCACCAGCGCCTTTGCCGACCAGACGCCCGTCATCTACGTGGATGGCGTCCGCGTGGACAACAACTCCGGCACCAGCTTCAGTTTCGGCGGGGAATCCACCTCGGCGCTCTCGGAGCTGCTCACGAACGACATTGAGCGAATTGAGATCACAAAAGGAGGCGCCGCCAGCACGCTCTACGGCTCCGACGCGGCCAACGGCGTGATCCAGATTTTCACGCGCCGCGGCCAGCAAGGGCAGCCGGTCATCACGGTGCGCACCGAGCAAGGCATCGACATCCCCAACACCCAGTTCTTGCTGGATACAGGCTTCTCGTTTGCTGGCAACGTGGAAAATCCGGATGACCCTGACTTTGGCCGGGCCAACTTCATCCGCGATGAAATCCTCCGCACGGCCCACACGCAAAACTACTACACGGGCGTCTCCGGCGGCACCGGCGACATCACCTACAACGTGAGCGGCCGTGTGCAGCAGAGCGGTGGCGTGCAACCCAATAACGCCAGCACCCTCTACGCTCTGCGTGGAAACGTATCAACGGAGCTGGCCAACACACTCAACGTCAGCTTCTCCGGCGCCTACACCCGCTCCAACTTCTCCCGCATTAACAACGGCACCTCGATTGCTGACCCGCTGACGGCTTTTGAGGTCGGCGATGCCAAGTTCTTTACGGGTGCCGCCACACTGGACGAGGCCCTCGACCTCTTCTTGCTGCCTACGATTAAAGAAGGCGTGGACCGCTTCACCCTTTCGGCCACGGCATCGTACAACCCCTCCGACCTTTTCAGCTCGCGCCTGACCGGCGGGATCGACAGCCGCTCCAACGAGCAGCGCCGGCGCAACCCGACCGAAGCCGATGCCCTCACGGGTAACGATGGCGGGCTACTCACGCGGTTCGACCGCAACTTCAACGCAGTCACCCTCGAGTATCAGGGCACCATCAGCTATCCGCGTGAGGGGCGCATCACGTCCGACTTTACGTTTGGCGCGCAGGGCTTCCGGGAAGAAACCAGCACCATCTTCGGCGAGGGCGAGACGTTTGCCCTCCCCGGCACCGAGGACTTCGGCGAAGCGGGCTCCATCATTGCGGATGAGACGCGCAGCCAGATCTTCAACGGGGGGTTCTTCTTCCGTGAGCAGCTGGGCATCGACGACCGGCTCTTCCTGAACGCGGGCATCCGTTTTGACGGCAACAGCGCCTTTGGTGCGGACGTCGGCCTCCAGGCTTACCCAAGCATCGGCGTGGCCTACAACATTTCGGATGAGGACTTCTGGAGCGGGCGGGTGCAGGATATCGTCAGCGAACTGAAGCTGCGCGCGGCCTACGGCGAGACCGGGAAGTTTCCCACGCCGTTCGCACGCGATATCACGTTTCAGGCCAACGCCTTTCGCGGTGAAGCTGCCCCGCGGTTTGATAACCCGGGGAACGTGGACCTCCGCCCCGAGCGCACAGCAACACTTGAGGCAGGCTTCGAGACCTCCCTGTTCCGCGATGTGTTCGGCTTGAACATCACCGGCTACCGTTCCATCACGTCGGATGCCATCTTCTCCGTACCGGAGCAACCCGTCACCGGGCGCGGCTCGCAGCTGCGCAACGTCGGCGAAATCCGGAACCGGGGCGTCGAGTTGGACGCCGATCTGCGAATCTTCAACCGGCAGAATGTGCGCTGGTCGTTGGGCGCGGCTTACGGCTATGTGGAGAATGAAATCACCGACATGGGCGGGGCGGCTGACTTTAACGTGAGCACGACGGTCAGCGCGCAGCAGCGCGTCAGCGAGGGCCGACCGGTCGGCGCCTGGCGGGCCACCACCCCGTTCGATAGCAACGGCGATGGCCTGCTGGATGCCTCCGAGTTTCGTTTCACGGGCACCACACCCTTCCCCGATCACACCGGCTCCATTTCCACACGCCTGACGCTCTACAACCGGATCAACCTGTTTGCGCTGGCCGACTGGGCCACGGGGGCAGAGGTGTTTGACTGGGGCAGCCACTGGGCGCAGTTCAACGGCCTGGAGCGCGCCCCACGCCCCACCCGGTTTGATACCGATGGCAATGAAATAGGGAAGTTCAGCACGGCGGCGGCCGGTACGGCGCTGCTGCAGAGCGGCGATTACCTGAAGCTGCGGGAGCTCTCCGTCAGCTACCGGGTGCCGGAGCGCCTGATCGAAGGGGCTAACCTCCGATCGGTTCAGCTCTCGCTCACCGGCCGCAACCTGCTGACGTTTGCCCGGCAGGACTTCGTTGACCCCGAATTGGCAGGCCTGACCAGTGGCGGCGGCTTGCAACTGGGCGGCGCGCAGAGCATCACGCTCTCGCCCCCGCGCCAGCTGCGCCTGAGCCTCGAGGTGACGCTGTAGCGTCCACCCCTGGCTCCCCCTCCACGCCCCTGCTCTCCTGACTACTTTATTGCTATGACTGTACAACCGTATCTCCCCCACCGCCTTACCGCTGTACTCCTCGCCCTTGTAGTGACGGGCGTCTTCGCGGCCGGCTGCGACTTCCTCGATCCCACACAGGTCGAAAACCCGCGCACAACGGACGACGACCTCGCGGCGGCCAACCAGCCGGTGCGTGCGCTCCTCCCGGGCCTTCGCGCACAGTTTAGCCGGGCTATCGGCTCCACCGTTGTGGCTACCTCCGTGGCTACCGACGACTACTCGATCAACGGCACGGGGCTGGGCGGCAACGACATGGACTTCCCCGAACTGGTGACGCCCAACACGGCCGTCATCAATTCCACCGGCGCTACCCTCGGCATCTACTGGAACCTGCAGGAGCTCCGCGCCCTGAGCGACTTCGTGCTGAACGAAATCGCGCCCAACGATCAGGGGGCTTCTGACGCGCTCCTGGCCGAGGCGCATTACTACCGCGGCATGGCTTTCCTCATGCAGGCCGAGAACTTCACCGCGGTGCCGACGGAAACCAACGGCGCGCCCGCTCCGGCTTCCGACTTGTTCGCACGTGCGCAGGACGACCTCCAGACCGCGCTCGCGCTGGATGAGGGCGGCGCCTTTGCACTTCCTGCTGAGGCGGCACTCGCTCGGCTGGCGCGCGGCACGGGCGACACCGGTACGGCGGCCACGCTGGCCTCGGCGGTCCTCACGGCAGACCCAAACTTCCTCTTTCAGCAGCTATTTGACGAGCAGAACCTCGTCAATGCCCCGCATCTGTTCATCGTAACACGGGCGCTGAAGGAGCTGCAGCCCCTCCCCCGCCTTGACTTCCTCGATCCCAAGTACACAGCGCGTAACGCGGGCATTGCGGTGGCGAAGGCGGAGGAAATGCATCTGATTCTGGCGGAAGTGGCGCTTGCAGCAGGGGATGCCGGCGAAGCCCGTGGTCACCTGCTCGATGCGCTTACCCTCGTCGCGGAGCGTCCGACTGCGGCTTTCGAGGATGACGACCCGCGGTTTGACAACGACCTCAATCCCCGGCCGCGGACATCCAACATCGCGATTGCCTTTGAACCGGGCGGCGACTTTGTGGAGGGTCTCGTGCTGGATCGGCCGTGCGATGACGATGCCTGCATCACCACGCCTACCGTGTCAGGCACATCGGTAACGGAGGCGCAGCTAAACGCCGCCGACGCCAACGAGCTCACGCGGCTGCTCTACCTCATGCGGCAGGAAATCATGCTGCTGGAAGGGCGACGCCTGCACGATCTGGGCCTGCGCTTCCCGATGATGCTCCGCGAGATCGAGCAAAACCCGAACATCGCAGAAGGGGACCCGGGCACGGAGATGGTGATTCCAGCCTACATCCCGCCCGGCAATGAGTTGGACCTCTACACGCCCGTGGAGATCTATGACGAGGACGGCAACACCCTCGAAAGCGAGATCACCATGCTGCACGACATGAACCGGGTGCTGGCCACACAGCGCGGCCTGCTAATCGCGAATCCGCAGGTGCCATAGCAACGGCAGACAAGACCCACCCAAGGCGCCCGTCTCCTTTGTGGAGGCGGGCGTTTGCTTTGAGGCTGGTATGTTGATTTCCCCTTATGAGAGGGGCACCTTTCCCGACGTATCAGGACGTATCCGAGGACGCTCAGACGGGGGACGTTACTACTCGACGAATCATCCTCCTCTTAACCCGAGGCGTATGGGAGCCCAATGGGGCGCCTAAAGCAAGCCACTTTACCATTAAATGGATCCTCGATGAGCTCCGCTTCGCTCCGTCAGTCGGCCAGGGGCCTCGTGTGGGGTCGAGGATGACTGGATTGACGAAGCGAAGGCCTACACAACGACCGGCGGCTTTTATTGAGGGTGAAGCCAATAGGGCCATGGTTTCAGCGACCGTACCAGCCTCTTACCAAGCAGTTTTTATTATATACTCGCCCAACGCTGCACGGACGCTTGGGGCCCCAAGACTGCATCACCCGCCAACGTCGCGCAGGCGCTGGCGCAGCAGGTCAGGTCTCCCCTGCCCCGGAGCGCCGTCGTAGGTGTAACTGGCCAGCACGTCAGCAGCGTCTGGGACGGCCCAGGCTTCCGTTTGAGCGGCGGCCTGCCGGTACGCGTCGCGGAACGGGGTGCCAGACGCCACCTGCTCCAGTGCCTGCGCGGTAGCAAACAGCTCGGGCGTAAGGTGGGCGTCCATCTGTTCCGGCACGAAGCGGACGCCCGTGGCGACCCGTGCGACCGCCTCCGTAACGTCCTGAATGCACTGCGTCGCCCGCATGATTGCGTCCTTTGTGAGCTGCAGATCGCGGTGGTAGCCGGAGGTCAGGTTCGCCGGCAGCGTTAGAAGGACCTGCGCCTCGGACTGCAACCGGTGAAACGTCGCGCGCGCCAACTCCAGCACGTCCGGATTTTTCTTCTGTGGCATGATGCTGCTGCCGGTGCAATAGGCGTCCGGCAGCTCTACAAAGCCATAGGCGCGGCTGTTAAACTGCACGAGGTCACTTGCCAGCCGGTTGAGCGTGGCGCCCAACTGAAGGTAGGCGTGCGCGAGTGCTCCTTCGAGCTTGCCGCGGCTCAACTGGACGGACGCGACGTGCGTCTGCACGCCGACGAAGCCAAGCCGCTCGGCCACGGCCTCCCGGGGCAGCGGCAGGTGCGGCACGCCATAGCCCGCGGCACTACCGAGCGGCGAACGATTCAGGGCCTTTCCAGCTTCCTCCAGACGGCCAAGATCATCAATCAGGACTTCGGCATAACCCAGCGCCCATGCCCCCACCGTGGTTGGCATAGCGGGCTGCCCGTGCGTGTAGCCCGGCATCAGCTGCTCATCCCATGCCTCCCCCCATGCGCAGCACTGTTCGATGAGGGCCGCCGCCTGCTGCTGCAGCACCTCCACCTCTTCACGCAGATACAACCGCAGCGCTACCAGTACCTGGTCGTTGCGCGAGCGCCCGGTGTGTACCTTCCCCCCGACGGGCCCGAGATGCGCTGTCAGGTACCGCTCGATGACCGTATGGCTGTCCTCGTCCGATCGTTCGACGACCACCTCACCCTGTGCATACGCCGCCAGCAGGTCGTCCAGCGCATCAGAAATATCGGCATACTCGTCTGCGGTCAGAACGTCGATGGTCGACAGGCCCCAGGCGTGGGCGCGGGTGCCTTCCACATCGTACGGCAGCAGGATGGTATCCCAGGCGGCATCGGCCCCCACGGTAAAGCGGGTGACCCAGGCGTCGGGCGATTCGTCTGTTTTCTGCCAGATGGGGGGCATAGGGGTGGGCGTCTATGAACTGTGCTGGTGGAAATAGGTGGTGATGACCGCGCGGTAGACCTCAACCGCACGTGTCACCTCTGCCAGATCGATGTGCTCCTCGGCCGTGTGCGAGCGCTCGCTCAGGCCCGGCCCAATTTTTACGGTGGGGACGTCCGTGAGGAAGATCCAGTCGGACGCCGTTGGCGACCCGAAAGGCGACGCCTCGGGGATGGCCGCCTGGCACGCCCGCACGATGGGCTCCTCCGGCGCGGTCGATACGGGCACGAGCCGCTGGCTATGCACCACCACCTCCGACTGCACCGCCTCCGTCACCGCATCGATCAGTTCGGCGTGGGATGTAGAGGGCGTGGACCGGATGTCGAGCGTGGCGGTGCAGCGGTCCGGGACGGCGTTGTTGGCCTCACCGCCGCGGATGACGGTGGGTGTCAGCGTGCAGGGTCCAAGCAGCGGGTCTTCGCCCGGAAGGTCCAGCGTGCGCAGCCGCTGCAGATCGTCCATGAGCAGGTGGATCGCATTTTCGCCCAGATGGGCGCGGCCGGCATGGGCGGCGCGGCCGTGCGCGACCAGCTTCAGAATAAGCAACCCTTTCTGCGCGATGCACGGCTGCAGCGCCGTCGGTTCGCCCACGACGGCGGCCGACGGGGCGGGCAGCTCCGGACGGATGGCCTCCAATCCGTTATAGCCGCTGGTTTCCTCGCAGGCCGTCAGCGCTACCATCACCCGGCCGTCGGGCGGCTCGTACCCGGCCTGCGCCAGTTGTAGCAACGCGGCCGTCATGCTGGCGCCGCTGGCTTTCGCATCGACCGTGCCCCGGCCGTAGAGGTTACCATTGCGGACGGTCGGGGTGAACGGATCGTACGGATGCCCTTCGCTTGGCGGCACGACGTCGAGGTGCGAGTTTAGCAGGAGCGTGCGCGGCCCCTCGCCTATCCAGAAGATGATGTTATCGTCGATCCGCCGACAGGAGACCCCATGGGGCTTCACGACTGCTTCGATCCAATCAGCCAGCGGCCCTTCCTCGTGGCTGAGCGACGGAAACGCAACCATCGCCTTCAAGAGCGCAACGGGATCGAGCGCCGTGGCGAGATCTGGGGTGGGCGATAGGGTGTCTGGGAAGGTATTCATGGGGCGAAGGGGTGTAGGTCGCGGGGATCGAAGCGTCACCGGCGGGGCTTTGGGATAGGGATAATCACATGGTCTCGGCCCCTCACCCTGGCCCTCTCCCCGATTACGCTCATAGATGCTTCGATATCGGGTTTGCCGGCGAGAGGGGAAACCACTGGTTGCCCTGGTGAATGGGACCAGTGCGTGGGGTTACCGAGCCCGTACTTAGAGGGTCACGTGCGTGGCGCGGCGGCGCTCCACGAGGTCGGCCACGTGCACGATGCACACTTCTGAGACGCCCGCCCGGAGAGCCTCCAGCGCCATGTCGACCTTCACCTTCATGCCGCCGCAGATCCATCCTTCGGAAGCGCCGGTAGCGGCTGTCGCGGCTGAGCAGGTCTTCAACGACGCGCCATCTGCGTCCGGGGACTGCTGGACGCCTCCCGTTTCCGTAGCAAACAAGAGGGCCTTTGCCTGCAATGCTTCCGCAAGCGCCCGCGCCACAGTGTCGGCGTTCACGTTGTAAACCTGCCCCTCGGCGTCCACGCCCAACGGCGCGATCACCGGGAGCATCCCCCGCTCCAGCAGGTGTTGCACCAGGCCCGGGTCCACCCGGCAGATGTCGCCTACGTGGCCAAAATCGACCACCCGTCCATTGACGGTCCACGGCGGGCGGCGCTTCACCTCAATGAGGCCGCCATCCACTCCCGAAAGCCCAACCGCCTGCAGCCCCTGGCGTCGCGCCCCGGCCACGAGCTGCGTGCTGAGCTCCCCGCGGACGGCCCAGAGCAGCGCCTGCAGATCCTCATCTCCCGTGATGCGGCGGCCGTCCACCTTCTCCGGCTCGCACCCCAGGCGACGCGAAAGCGCGGTGGTCTGCGGGCCGCCCCCGTGCACCAGCACCACGGGCTGGGACTGCTGCAAGCGCGCAAGCTGCGGCCAGAACGCCGCCAGGGTCTGTTCTTGTTGAAGGAGGCTACCGCCGAGCTTCACGACGACAGGTGCTGCGGATGCGTGTATAGCCATGGGATCAGGGGCTCCAGAGCTCATGAAGAAGGGCTTGCTGTGCCGAAAGGCGGTACCCGGCCTGGCGGAGGTGGAGGCTCGCGGGGCCGTCCAGCACCGCATCTTCCACCACCACATTGCGGCGCACGGGCAGGCAGTGCATGAACTGGCCGTTGCGGGTCCGGGCCATGCGCTCGGCCGAGATGATCCAGTCGCGGTGCGCCTCCCGCTGGGCAGCCTCTTCGTCTGGATCCGTGTAGCGCTGCAGTCCGCCCCACGACTTCGCGTAGACAATCTCAGCACCCTCCAGGGCGGCGTCGAGGTCGGACGTCTCCTGTACCGTGGCGCCGTGGTGCGCGGCCGACTGGCGCGCGTCCTCCATCACGGAGGCGTGCAAGGCGTGCGACTCCGGCCGGGCTACGGTGACGTCACAGCCCAGGCGCGCGGCCGTCAGCAGGGCCGAGTTGGGCACGGCCATCGGCAGCGCTTTCGGGTGGTACGCCCACGTCACCACCACCCGCCGGCCTGCGGGCGCCCCGTCGAAGTGATCGGTGATGGTCGCGGCATCGGCCAGCGCCTGGCAGGGATGGTACCAGGCGGACTCCAGGTTGATGATGGGCACGGGCGAGGCCTGGGCGATTTGCTGCATCCGGGCATCGGTGCGGTCCGCCTCCAGGTCGGTGCCGGACGCAAAGAGCCGCACGCCGAGGGCGTCGTAGTACTGCCCGAGCACCGCGATGGCATCCTCCACGTGCTCCGCCGCCGCGCCGTCCATCACGGCCCCCTGCGCCCAGCTCATGTCCCACGTCCCGCGGCCCGGCTGCAGGGTCGACACCTGCGCGCCCAGCCGTGCGGCCGCGACTTCCATAGAGGTGCGCGTGCGCAGCGACGGGTTGAAGAACAGCAGGCCCAGGCTCTTGCCCTGCCCTACCGTTTGCTGGCGCTCGGGATGGTGATAGAGGGCCCGCGCCTGTTCGATGAGGCGCTGCCAGCGGGTGCGGGCTACACCCGACCAGTTCAGCACATGCGGGAGGGCGGAGGCTTCGGTTGCAGGCGACATTGTAGGCGACATCATGCGTGGGCTGGGGTTGGTTCGTGAAGTGTAGTGACCGCGGCGGCAAAGGCCGCGATGAAGGCATCGATCGCCTCATCCGGCGTCACGAGCGGCGGCATCAGGCGCATCACGTGCGGATCTCCGCTCCCGCCGGCCAGCACGCCCTCGGCCCGAAGCGCCGCCAGCAGCGGCTTCACGGGCGTGGGCATCTCCACCCCCATCAGGCACCCAAGGCCACGGATGGACGCCACGTAAGGTGCCAGTCCGGCCGCCAGCCGCTCGTGCACGTGGGCGGCGCGCGCCATGAGGTCACCCTCCACGAGGGCATCCATGGTCGCCTCGACGGCTGCCATCGCCAGCATGCCGCCACCAAAGGTCGATCCCTGATCCCCCGCCTCTACCATCGCGGCCAGAGCATCGCTTACCAGCACCGCACTGACCGGCATGCCCGCCCCGAGGCTCTTCGCCAAGGTGATAACGTCCGGCACCATCCCAAGCTGCTGGCTGATGGAAAACGTGCCGGTGCGCCCGACGCCGGTTTGCACCTCATCAAAGACCAGCACCACGCCGTGAGCATCGCACAGCGCACGGAGCTCGCGGTAGTATGCTGGCGCTGCCATGCGCATGCCCGCGATGCTCTGGATCGGCTCCAGGATGAGCGTGCCGATGTCGTCGTGGGCTTCCAGCAGCTGCTTGACAGCGTCCACACCCCCAAACGGCGCAAAGTGCGTGGACGGCAGCACCGCCGCGTGGGGGGCGCGGTACTTCGCAGAAGCGGTGACGGCGAGGCTGCCCAATGTGCGGCCGTGAAAGCCGCCTTCCATGGCAATAACGCCGGGCTTGCCCGTCCACTGCCGGCCCATCTTGAGCGCCGTCTCGTTGGCCTCGCTGCCCGAGTTAGCGAAGAAGGCATGCCCCAGCCCCTCAGGGGCCAGCGACACCAGTCGCTCAGCAGCCCGCGCCCGGACCGGGCTGTAACTGACGTTAGAGTAGAACTGCAGTTGGGCGGCCTGCTGTTGAATAGCGGCCGTCACGCGTGGATGGCAATGCCCGAGCAGCGCCACGCAGTGCCCCCCGTAAAAATCGAGGTAGCGGGTGCCTTCCGTATCCCAGAGGTACACGCCCGACCCGCGGTCCAGCGCCAGGGGCATCTTGTTGTAGGTGGGAAGCAAGAAGCGCTCTTCCTGCGCGATGATCGCATCGGTAGTCATAGGGCAACAGCGGGTGAATGCGTTGAAACGGGCGTGATAGAAGCGTTCGGTAACAGCCCGGCGGTTTCGGGCAGTTCCAGCAAGAGATTCAGGTTCTGGACGGCCTGGCTCGCCGCCCCTTTCATCAGGTTGTCGAGCGCAAAGCCGATGGCCGCGTGGCCGTCCTCCACCACCCAGCCGATGTCACAGAACGGGCTCCCCACCACGGGCTGGAGCTCTGGCAGGCGGCCGGGATGCAGGCGTACGAGGGGGGCATCGGCGTAGGCTGCTTCAAACCATGCCGTAAGCATCACGGCCGAAAGGTCCTCCGGCGCGTGCACGTGCAGCGTCCCCCAGATGCCATGGGTCCAGGGGCCGGACGCGGGCGAAAACGCCAGGTCCACAGATCCCTCCAGCCCCTGCAGTACCTCGGGCAGGTGCCGATGCCGAAAGGTGCGATAGGCGCGCACGTTGCCGCTCCGCGTGGGGAAGTGCGTGGTAGCGGAGGGCTTGGCGCCCGAGCCGGAGGCCCCCGTAAGCGCGGTGGCCGACACCTGGAGCGCCGGCACGTGTGCGGCCAGGGGCGCCAGCGCCAGCAGCAGCCCGGTCGCAAAGCAGCCCGGGTTGGCCACATACGGGGTCGCGTAGGGCGCCTGAAGCTCCGGCACGCCATACGCAAACTGCGGCAAGAGCTCGGGGGCGCTATGCGGCGCATCGTACCACGCTGCATAGGTGGCCACGTCACGGAGGCGGAAATCGGCGCTCATATCCACGATCGCTCCGGCATAGCCCTGCTGCATCAGGGCCGCCACCACGGTCATCCCCCGGCCATGCTCCGCGGCCACCACGATGGCATCGGCGGTTGCAGGATCGAAGGCGTCGGGCGCCGTGAACGTCAGGTCGATGATGCCGCGCAGCGCAGGATGGGCCGCATGCAGTGGCTGCCCGGCAAACGTGCGGCTCGTGACCGCCTGCAGGTGCACCTCGGGATGAGCATGGAGCAACCGCACGAGTGCGCCGCCGACATATCCTGCGCCGTGGAGAAGAGCTACGGTAGGCATGGCATGGTGGGGTATGAAGGGATGGCATCGAGGGTGGGCGCGGCTACGGGTGTGGGGGCCGGCGGAGCGGTAACCGCGGAAAGCGCTCCGTACACGGTTTGCGCCAGTGCCTCCGGGTTGTGGAGGGCATTGCAGCCGGGCGTGCCCAGCGTCTGCTGGAGGTACGCGCAGCCCACCGCGTTATCCGTTACCGGACCGGTGAAGGCGGCGATGGACTGCTCATAGCGCGTCTGGAAGAGGTGATGCACCGCCCATGCCCCGGCGAGGTCGCTGGCCGCCACCACATGCGCGGCCGTATGCTGCTGCAGGTCGGGATCGAGCAGTAACTGATCGACGCCGTACGGCCCGATCACGCCATCCCCCAGCTCGGCCACGATCGCATCAGGGGCATCTGCTTGAAAGGCGGCCAGCAGCCCCTTGGCCAGGCTGGGCGTGTCCTTGCTGGTGGTGGACACCACTCCGGCATCCGTGAAGCTGGCCGTGGCCACGGCGCCGTGGGAGGCCATGGCGGCTACATCGCGCTGCAGCGTAGCCCCCGTAAGCTTGATGGCCGCTACGCGCAAGCCGCGCTCCGTAAGTCCGTGGATCAGCTTGCAGGCGGCGTAGGTCTTGCCGGTGTTCATGGCGGTGCCGCTGACCAGGACGAGCGGCGCGCACGAGGGCAGGTCGTCCACCGGCGCGACGGCGTGATCTTTCAGGGCTACCGGACGAGCGGATGCGCCAGCAGCAGTGCAAACCGCACCGAGCACCTCTACCCGAAGCGCCGGCCCAAGGTCGGGATGCGCGGACGTACAGATCCCCACCATCCCGCCCATATTCAGCACGTGGACCACATCGCCCACGGACACTTCCTCGGGAATCGAACCGCTGTACCCTTTAAGCGCCTGGCGCTCGCCCAGGGGCCCGACCAGCACGTCGCCCACCGTGAGGCGATGCAGCGCACCGCCTACGGTTTCGACCTGGTTGTAGGTGTCCTTCTCTTCCAGAACCCGCACGGCCACCGCATACCCTTCCTCCGCAATGATAGCGGGCGACAGGTGCACGGAAGCGCCCAGGCCGCAGGGCGTCAGGCAAGAAGCCACGTGATCTACAGAAATCGTTTGCATAGCCATAAGGGGGGTCAGGCGTGGGTTGCCTGTTTCTGATGAACGTGATGGGCGATTTCGGCCTGCAGACCGTAGATGCGGGAAAAGCCGCGGGCATCGCGGCCGTCCCAGGCCTCGTTGGCTTCGCCATAGGCCGCGCGCGTCTGATCGAAGAGCGAAAATGGGCTGGTGCAGCCCAGCACCTGCAGCCGCCCCTGGTGCAGTTCCACCGTGACCTCGCCGCTGACGGTGCGCTGCGAGCTATCGAGAAACGCCTCGATGTCCTTCAACACGGGATCCAGGTAGTGCCCCTCATGCACCAGCGCTCCATACTGCTCTGCCAAGTAGCCCTTGTGGCGCTGCTGCGCTTTGGTGAGCACCACTTTTTCGAGTTCGCGGTGGGCGGTGATCAGGATAGTGGCCGCGGGCGCCTCAAAGCCAACCCGGCCCTTAATGCCCAGGATGGTATCGCCCACGTGCATCCCGCGTCCGATCCCGTGCCGGGCGCCCACCGCATGCAGGTGCTTGACCAGCGCGACGCCGTCCATGGCCTCGCCATCCACGGCGGTGGGCAGCCCTTTGTCGAACGTGAGCGTGAGGCGGGCGGGGGTTGCGGGGGCATCGCCGGGGGCCACGGTGTCCTCGTAGGCGGCCTCGGGCAAGGGCTCGTGCGTCGTCAGCGTCTCCGCTCCGCCGATGGTGTTGCCCCACAGCCCCCGGTTGATGGAGTACGCCGTGGTAGCAGCCGGCACCTCATGGCCGCGCTCCTGCAGGTACTGGGTGCTGGCCTCTCGGGAGAGCCCCTGCGCCCGGATGGGGGTGAGGATGTCCAGCGACGGGGCCAGGGCCCGCAATGCGCCATCAAACCGAACCTGGTCATTGCCGGCCCCGGTGGAGCCGTGGGCAATCGCTGTGGCCCCCACCGCATCCGCCACGCGCACGACGGCGGCCGCCTGCACAAACCGCTCCGGCCCCACGCACAGCGGGTAGACCTGGCCGCGCAGCACATTCCCTTTGATGAGGTAGCTGAGGTGGTCCTGGTAGAGGTCGTGCTCGGCCTGCACGGTAGTATGCGACGCCGCACCAAGCGCGTAGGCTCGGGCTTCCAAGGCGTCGAGGGCCTCAGGCGAAAAGCCGCCCGTATTGACGGTAACCGTGTGGACATCGGCCCCGTAGTGCGCACGAAGGTAGGCGACGCAGTACGAGGTATCGAGTCCTCCACTGAAGGCAAGAACGATGGACATAACAGGTGGAGAGCTGAACGAAAAGGGTAGAAACGAAAAAAGGCACCGGCTCGAATGAACCAGTGCCTGTCGGCAAAAACTGCGATGTCTACTGTTCGGAGGTTAGGTTACCTCGGGGGGTGTGAACAGTGGCGGCAGATCTCCATGGGGCCAGTCCATTCGGTACGTGCAGGCGTACGTCGACGTCGGAGACGTCGGCTGGACGGGGCGGTATGGAGGGAAATCTGCGTCATGAACACCTATGGTATCAATCGTTCAGGAGAGTGTCAAGCAATCGCCAAAAAAACTTCGCTGGAGGTTCATCCGGCGCCGAAGGCGTGGGGGATAGCGCATCACCACCCTACAACCCGAGAAACGCCAGGTCGGCGTGCTCCTTCAGCCATTCAGCATGGCGCTGCACGCGTTCGCGGTTGGCGGAAGGCACCTCGTCGGGATCCACGTCTTCGGCGATCTCGGTCGGCGTTTGTGCACCGCCGCCGGTAAACTGCCGCAGCAGGTCGGTAATCCCGCCGTCGGGGAGCGACATCCCCACCGACCGGTACATCTCGCGCTGCACCCAGGCGTACTCCTCCACCGAAAAGCCCTGCCGGTTGAGGGCAGCCACCTGGGCCTGCTTCACCTGCACGAGGCCGTCCCGCGCCTGCCGGGCGACCGCGGCCAGTTCCGCGCTGCCGAGGCGCGTCTCGCCTGACTGCACCTGCTGCGCAGCACCTCGCAGCGCCGACCACGTCTCCCCCCAGACGCCGCGCACCTCCGTCCGTAGCTCCTGCTGCACCTGCTGGTAGCGGGCGATCTGCTCCTCCGTCAGAACGCTGTCCGGCGGCGGTTCGAAGGCCGACTGGTCTTCGACGCGCTCGTTCAACGCACTCCACGTTTCAGTGACCTCGACAAACGGAGCGGCGTAGGGCTGGTAGACGTAGCTATAGCCCAGCCAGCCAAGGCCCCCGATCAGTAGTAGCAACACAAACAGTTTTCGCATGTCTTCTCCCGCTGCTGGCGTGTAATGTCTGCTTTCTTGTACGAATGACCCGTCGCGAGGTCCACCGCATGGCATCTGAGGCATGTACCACCTTCTTGCAATGGGCCCTGCCGCGCCTGAATAAGCGCTGGACCGGGTTTCGCCCCGTACAGCAACAGGTGTGCCGTTGTCTTATCGAGCGCTTGACTGCCCTCGACCTTCGCTCGTTTGACGCCTACCGCGACTATCTGCGAAAGCACCCGGGCGAATGGGTCGAAGTCGATGCCTGCTGCCGCATCACCATCTCCCGCTTTTACCGCGACGCGCCTGTGTTCGATCGTCTCCGGGCCCATGAGCTTCCCCGAATGATGGACCGGGCACACGGCACGCTGCGCGGCTGGAGTGCAGGTGCGGCGTCAGGGGAGGAAGCCTACACCCTATCTATCCTGTGGCACGAAGCCCTCCTCCCCCGTCAGAAGCATCACCGCCTGCGCATCCTGGCCACCGACGCGCAGGCACACATGCTGAAGCGCGCGACCACCGCCGTGTACGAAGGCGGCTCGCTAAAGGAGCTTCCAGCGCCCCTGGAGAAGCTCGCGTTCGACCGCGTTGCGGGGCCCGAGGGGCTCGTGTACAGCCTGAAGCGCCGCCACCGCGCTCCCGTGCAGTTGGCCCTCCACGACGTGCGCACCCCGCCCCCGATGGAGCCGTTTCATCTCATCTGCTGCCGGTACGTGCTCATGTACTTCGACGCTGACGTGCGGCAGCGGTGCCTCGGCTACCTCACCGACCGGCTGCTCCCGGGCGGCGTGCTGGTCCTCGGAAAGCGCGACCCCGAGCCGCCGGATGATATACCGTTGCAGCCCATCGACCGGGCACTTCGGCTCTACCGGCGGATGTAGCTGCCGAATGGGCGGGGCGCGGTTCTGCGTGTGCCTGGGCGCTACCATTTCCGACCAAGCCAACCGGCACTGCATTTGACAGCACCGGCGCGCTCCACAACCCGTCATCCTCGACCTGATCGAGGATCCATACCCAGGTTTGCACAGAGCACGGGCGTCGAAGCCTTGCGTAGAGGGTTACCTGCCACGCTTCATCGTGGGGATAATAGGCTACAACGCTGCCCCGTGGCACCACCTGATGGATCCTCGCTTTCGCGAGGATGACTTCGATGGATGGGTGTCTGGCAGCGAAAAATGGCAGGCTCATTAGTGCTACCTTGCGCGGCGTGGAAGCGCATGTGCAGCACTTGCTGCATGGGCGGAGGCGTGGCTACCCTCACAAAATGCACGGGGCGATGCTAAACATCTGCCCCCCTCCTGCACTGTTCTCCGTAACCATGGACGGAGGGCCATCCGCTGATACGGCGTCCTGAGCGCAGGATCGCCCCGCGATCCGAAGACGAAGGGCGACGCAGCGCATCGGCGCGAGAAAATCCCTCACGTCGCTTGCAACCGAGCTCCCCGCGCCACGGATCGACACATGTGCGACGCAAGGTCCCCTCCTGCTCCCATCCCAACGCAGACGGAGAACTAACCGCCTTCAGGACTCCTCAACGCAAGATCACTATAAAAAGAACACAAGCACCGATTCTAAATCCTGGTCGAATACATGCCCAGTTTCTCTTGGGGCGGCAAATAATTCTTCAGGGTCAGGCCATTCCTCCCTTGGGCGGACGAGGTTAAGCACGAAATAATAGTCACCTGCTTTGTAATAGTGGAATTTCCGATATCTAAATTCGTCGTCACCAGGATCTAACATACTTGAAAAGTGACTACAGGCTTCAAGGTCCTGCTCCTCATTTAGCGAGCGAATGGAATCCACCGAGGCGGAAATACTGTGCTCTTCGCGACGATCTGCGTAGAAATCTTCCGTGAGGAAATTCTCTACAATCCGTAGGCCTCGCGGGTTTTCCTCGGGGCACTGCGCGTGTACCGCGTCCACGAATAAATGAAATGACAGCACAAACCAGAGCATCAAGAAGGCACGAGACATGGTTTCGATGCTTGTTTATGTATTGCAGAGGCCTGCACTTCGCACCTGTGCTATTTGCATGTTTCGTGCGTCGTGGTTGTAGGTTGCCTTCATTGGACCTGCGGCTATAGATGAAACCCTTCTCCACTCCTCTGCTCTACGTAGGAGCGCGCACGCAGCACGATCTGCGTGTGAGGTTTCGTGAAGTTGAAGCCGAAGGGTGTGGCGCCACACATGCCCTCCACACATCATGCGAAGCATCTCGTGGCCTACGCATGCCTTGTATCGAATGCGATGGCTACCTGCTTCCACCGCAAGACGATCGAGGGGCGGCGCATAGCATAGGAGAGTGACCAAAAGCGTGGTCGTCTAATGCAAGTACATTGCAATGCCCTCAAATTCGCTATCGTAGACGATAAAAAGACCGCGTGGAGCATCTAATATACCGTCGCGGTCGACCCATTCATTGCGTGGCCGTAGCAGAACGATTTGAAAATAATAATCGCCGGCGACATAAAAGAATGACTCGCGTTCTACCTCCTCTTTTCTAAACGCGATTTCAGCACACGCTTCCGGGTCCTCTACGTGCGTCATCACACGAAGTGACTCGACTGGAGGCGGATCAATACCGTCAAGCTCTAGCAAACTGCTGAATCTTTCGTCGGTGAGGTAGCTCTCTGCCCGCGCTTCTGCTTGCTCCGACTCTATACCGCAACGGTCTACTTTTTGCGCAAACACGATATCCGAGGATAAGAAAGTAAGAAACGCGATTAGGCAGTATACAAAAAAGTTTTTCATGATGAAGTAAACCCAAATTAGTTAAGCGATTTAAATCTATTCGTCTGCTTGTGCAACTCCGCAAATTCCGTGACCCTCGAATTCCTCATTCATTGATACATCGTTTCCGTCTTCATCTGAATCTAATTCTGCTTCGTAGGTTATTATATGATCCTTACCTAAAATAATATGCTTTAAATCAGGGTACCTACCAGCCTGAATAAAATCATTTTCTGAAGGTTCAGCAACGGATCTTAAATTAGGACCCACAAAGTTGTCAGCTATCACCTCAACATCATGATCCTCCAAAAACTCCTCTTCTCCGTGCTGCTCCACTAGCTCAACGGCCGTAAGGGCTTCTCCTTTTCCGAATGGATGCGTGTGGATCATGGCCACTGCATTTTCTGGCATGTGAGAAGCTTTGACCCCCCGAATACCTGTCGGTGTGTATTCGATGTCAGCACCCTCCACGTGATGGTAGCGTATCAAACTCAGACTCCCATCTGACTCCTGAACAACCCATCCGCCCTGTTCTTTCCGCTCCATCTGAGTGTCGTTGTAGGGGTCAGAATCATCGAGAAGCTGTTGAAAATATCCCTGTTCAGCCAACGCCTCTATAATCTGTTGTAGTTCCGGGTCACCAAAATCCGTTTCGTCACAGGGAGGAGGGTCATCTCCATCTTCCTGGCACTCCGCGCTGGCCGGCTGGTACACCGCCACCGCCATCCCGCTGCTGGTTGTCTGCCACGACTGCACGGACATGAAGCCCGGCGGGTTGAAGGGGTCGTCATCGTCGTCCGGCGGCTCCCAGCAGTCGAAGTCGCAGGGCTCATCGCCGCCTTCCGGGGGGAGGCAATACTTCCTCGGGCTCACACTCTTCATCATTGTCCTCGTCATTGTCTTCCCCGTCCCCGGGCCCTCCGTCCAACGGATCGTCTCCCCAAGGTGGTGTATCATCGCCGTCGTCTCCAGGCCATTCGGGCCAGTCCCACCAGTCATCTCCGCCACCACCGCCGCCATCATCAATCGCGTTCTCATCTATAGGTTCGCACCACAACATTGCCCCCTGACCGTCATAGTCCTCGATCCACCAGCAGAAGTAATCCATCAATAACTGTGGGCCGCCTTCAGTGCTCCTGGGTCCGGTCGAAATCAGATCCGACGCACCTGGTCGAAAGGATTCTGCTACCAGCAATTGTGCCTCCTCGCCGGCGGGCAGGAGGCATATGGCCTGTCTCAAAACCTGCCCACGTTCATCTCGAACACCGTAGGTAAATGTCTGAGTATTGCCCGCGGCGTGTTCGATAACGTGGTCGGGAAGGGCGAGCATTACGTAGCGATATCCGAAGGTTGTTTCACGCTCGCCGGCGCGTAGGCTTAGTACGCAATAAAAAGGCTCGCCCGACATACTATGGGTAGAGAGTCCAGCCACACCATTAGTGCCAAGTGATTTGTTTTCTGTAAGATCAGCGTTGGGCGTGATGGAGTTCAGACTTGGATCCGTAGGCAGCGCCTCACACGCTACAAAGAGGACAGCGGCCAACAGACCAACCACGACCGGCAGCAGGACGTGACGTAAAAATCGTACATTAGGTGTAGAGTGGGCAGTCATTGCAGGCGATGAGGCACGTGGGTAGTAGCGGTGGCTACTCCACACTCCTGCACGCAGGGGACACGGCGCGCCCTTGAGCGCTTACATTCTAACCCCCTGTGCAGTGGAAAGCCACGCTAACAACACCCCCCCCCAAATGCTCACATGCAACACCCTTACATTAAGAAACGATGAACTATAACTTGTTTAAACAGCTATTGGCGATTACATCTCATCCTGGCGCGCAACGCAACGTTAGCATCGAGCCGCGACCGTGGAGCGAGACGGTCCAGCCTGCGCGTGCCCCCCGAGACGGAGGGCACGCGGGAACAGCACCACTGATGCCGCAGCGCGGGACGGACGGAACGAGGAGGATAGCGCTGTGGCGTGTAAAGTGCTATGCGTAGCAACACCCGACGTCAAAGCCGTGACAGTAGCGCCGACCAGTCGGTGCCACCTGATGACCTGGGCCCGACGAGGCCTGGGTATGGCAGTACCCAACCCATCCCCCGTAGTCGACGCAACATGCTGCGTCGACTACGCTGTGCCTACGCAAACCGTAGCCGAGATGTAGCAACTGTGAATGCCTTCATTCGTTCTAATTCTGTACGCTTGCATGAGTATCTTGACCTCCGTAAAGCCGCCAAACGCGTCCAATGAACAAACAGGCCGTCAAGAAAGTGAGCTTTGAGAACGCGGGGAACGATGCCGACTACTGGCGCTCGCGCTCGCCTGAGGAGCGACTTCGCACGCTCACGTCTATCCGGCGCGAATACCACGACTGGCCTGAGGAGTTTTCCGAGCATGACCATCGCTCCCGACTTCAGAGAGTTTGCCGCGTGCTTAAACGCACATGAGGTGCGCTACCTCATTGTTGGAGGCTACGCCGTTGCCTTTCATGGGCATCCGCGATACACGAAGGACTTGGATGTGTGGATTGAGCGCACCTCGGAGAACGTCCGGCGCCTTCTGCAAGCGCTGGAGGATTTCGGCTTCGGCTCGGTGGGGTTGGAGGAAACGGACTTCCTGGAGCCGGAGCAGATCATCCAACTGGGATATCCGCCCCTACGAATCGATCTGCTGACGAGTTTGACGGGCGTAGTATTTGAGGAGTGCTACGATGAGCGCGAGGCGCTGGACGTAGAAGGCGTACACCTATCGTTCATTGGGCTGGAGGGACTGCGCGCGAACAAGCGTGCGACTGGTCGGCATCAGGATCTGGCGGACCTGGAGAATCTTGAGTGAGCGGGCGCGGGACCTCCATAGCTGAGACGTCATGCATCCCAGTTGGGGAGGTGCGTTACCACACAGGACAGACGGAACGCGGGGGAGTGGCACTGCGCCGAGGAAAAAGTATTATTTCATGCCATGCGATTAATTACTACATCACCCTGCGTAGCTGCAGCCTGATAGAACCTTCGCAACACCGATCGTAAGACCTTCACATATCCGTCTTGCATCAGAGAAATCCGGTCTGCAGATTTGTAGAACGCGGAATTTACCTTGAAGTGCGCTTTACTATTTTGAATCATCTCCTCCTGCGATACTTCTGCAAGTGCGGCATCAACTGCAGGGTAGTCTGTGGGCAACGTGTAGAAGCAAGGAGGAAAATTGGAATCCCTCCATCCAACACGCCTTGATCCGTATATGGACCACCAGAGAGGGTTGGACGGAATACTCGCTTCAGCATAGTAATCCAAATCTCGGGAATGCCGGATCTCCCCTGTTAATATGCTCAGGGCCAGCGATACATCCTGACCTAAGTTTATCTGCCGAGGGACTTCGTCGGACACGTCCTCCTTTAGCGGCAACCACCAGAACGGCTTGAATTGATCCCGCCACCTCTCGTCGATCTCATATTCTACGACATGTGTACGCTTAGCAAGGATGTCGACTGCCGGCTCCAAAGAAAGCCGATACATAGATACAGTTACAGGCATAGTGTGCTCACATTACTCTATGGGTGACGGATCACAGTCGATCAAGTCAGCTTTTTTGTGTAAAGCCGTCTTCTGTCAGGCTTCAAAGTTAAGCGGCTTTGGGTAAAGGGTTGGATGGTTGTTGCCCGTCGGTTTGCCCCACGTTCGCCTTCCATCGGAAGTACT
>LKNB01000056.1 GCA_001564055.1 Rhodothermaceae bacterium Tc-Br11_B2g6_7 | reverse complement strand
GATGACGACTTCGCGGCTATGTACGCAACCGAAGAGCGCCTCAGCCGCGTCTTTACGCTGTTTGCCCTGCTTGCGATGCTTATCGCCTGCATGGGTCTCTTTGCCCTGGCCGCCTACGCCGCACAGCGCCGCACTAAAGAGATCGGCATCCGCAAGGTGCTCGGCGCCACGGCGAAGTCGGTGGTGGCGCTGCTGTCGAAGGATTTCCTGAGGCTTGTGCTGATCGGCTTCGTGATCGCCGTCCCCGTGGCGTACCTCCTCATGCAACGCTGGCTGCAGGACTTCGCCTACCGCATCGACATTGGGGTGCTGCCGTTCCTGGTGACGGCCCTACTTGTGACGCTTATCGCCGCCGCCACCGTCAGCTACCACGCCCTCCGCGCTGCCTGGACGGACCCGGCGGTGGCGCTGCGGGATGAGTGAGTGCAATGCAGCTACCGCGCCATATCCTTAACCCACGTGCGTATCGAATGCTTAACGGTTTGCCAATCGATATCCCAAAGCAACACGGGCATACGCTCAGCTTCAGCGTCATCGAAGTACGTGAGTGCGTATAGAAGATGGGCGATGTCGTCTGTCTGGTACTTCTGCTGATACCGATTAATAAGATCTGATAGCAAACGATGCTTCTCGCACAGCGCGTACAGATCAACAAAATCCTTTTTCGTTCCGCGCTGGGCAATGGCGACAAGCTTCATGCAGGCCAAGTCATCAAGTGAGGCCAGGTGCGTGTCGTAAGCCGTCCAAACTACAGGAGAGGAAAGCAGAGGATACTTGTACTCAAAGAAGCTGATACGCACCCTCGAAATCGTCCCGTGGAGCGTTCCCTCGTCAACTGATGTTGTGTCAAAGCGAATGCCTTTGCCACGAAGCGCTTGTGCCCATTCCATAGGCCGGGAGAAAGAATCTGACCGAAACCAGTCAAAGTCGACCGAGCGTCGGTGCCCCAGATGAAGCGCAATGGCCGTTCCTCCGGCAAGGTAAAAGCCGCGCTCTTTAGCAACTGGTCCCAATTGCTCTAACACGCTTTTCTGATCGTCGGCAATAGCCTCCTCGTGAAACATCATGATGCTGTACGTGAATGCCAGATACCATGTCGCCGCGTGTCAATCCACGCATCAACCTGGTCTGAGGGAAGATCCAGGATGAGTTCCCAGAATCGGAGTTGCTTCGGGGATAGTTGATCCCCCGATCGCTCCAGGAGCCACTCACGAATCTGAACGTCGCCTACATGTCTTCGCAGCCACCGAATCGCGTGGTGATTACCCTCCGACAGGACGCGTCGGATGATCAGGTCGCGGTCGTCCTTCCAGCACAGGTCGTCACGGTCATACTCCCAAAAGAGCGACTGCACAAATGGAGGCCACGAGTCACCATGCGCCATGGTTCGATGATCTGCTATGAGTGAAGCTGACAGGTTCTGTTACGCGCCGCACCAACCAAGGTTGATCGCGTCCAGCGGCTGCGTGTGCGATCTGTGGGCCGTGTCGAATGCCTGCTAAACGTTGAGGACGGAACGGGACCGCGATGCGCGAAGGCGCACACCGGGCTGTGCGATTTCGCACACTTGAGGCCGCTCATCATTCATCTACGGGCGTTAAACGGCCTCGCGCACCATTGGCACATGCCTTGTCTCAAAATATCTCAGATCACCCATTCAGATTTGGTACCGCCCGCTATTATGCTCTTGTGTTCGGTATCCACCGTCAATGCCCCCTCGATGACCGGACTGATGCTGCTCTGGCTTTTTGGTGCGGCTACGATGGGAGTAGCTCTGCAGTGGGACGATTCCTCCGCATCCCCTGTGCCCCATACCGCACAGATGAGCCATACAGAGGTGATTGCGATCGACCGCTACGATGACCGTGTGGGCCTTCGCATCCACCTGCCTGGACTGCCGTGGACGCTGAGCCTTGTCGCTGACGTTCCCAACTCGATGCAGCCCGTCTTGCCAGAGACGCACTCTGCTAAGACGGGCCGCTCCATGCCTGATTACCAACTCACCAACCAAACCTGCCCATCGCGATGATTGAACTGGAGTCTATCACAAAGTGGTACCGCAACGGGCGTTCGCGGGCCTTTGTCCTGCGTCAGATTGACCTGACGATTGACGAAGGCGCATTCGTAACGGTGATGGGACCGTCGGGGGCGGGCAAGTCAACGCTGCTACACATCATGGGCCTGCTGGAGGAGCCGTCGAAGGGCAGCTATCGCTTTGCGGGGACGCCTGTGGATGCGATGCGTGCGGATCAAAAGACGGTGCTTCATCGCACCCAGATCGGCTTTGTCTTTCAAGCCTACCATCTGATCGATGATCTGACGGTCTACGAGAATCTGGAAACACCGCTGCTCTATCAGGGGCTGTCGCGGTCGGAGCGGAAAAGCCGGGTCGCTGACATGCTCGACCGCTTTAACATCGTGGCCAAGAAGAATCTCTTTCCGCATCAGCTTTCGGGCGGACAACAGCAGCTCGTGGGGGTAGCGCGGGCGCTTATCATCGAGCCGCGCGTGATTCTGGCCGATGAGCCGACCGGCAATCTACAGTCGCAGCAGAGCGAGGCCATCATGGAGACGCTGCAGCGCCTGAATCGCGAGGATGGCGTCACCATCGTGCAGGTCACCCACTCCGAAAAGCAAGCGCAGTACGGCGACCGCGTCGTGGAGCTCTCGGACGGATGGATCGATGCCGATTACTCGGTTCAACTGGCCATGAGTACTGGATAATGAGTAATGGCCAATGAGTAATTCTCTGAACAGAGAAGGATCGCTAAAACGACGGAATGTGGTGCAGGAGAAATCGTACGCTTTTGCCGTCCGCATCGTACGGATGTACCAGCACCTTTCCTCGGAAAAGAGGGCGTTCGTCCTTTCGAAGCAGGTGCTCCGGAGCGGAACCTCTGTCGGGGCCAACGTGGAGGAAGCGATTGGCGGCCTCTCGAAAAAGGACTTCGCGGCGCGTATGGGCATTGCCTACAAAGAAGCGCGCGAGACCAGCTACTAACTTCGCCTGCTCAACGATAGCGGGTATATCGACGATGCCGCGTTTGCCTCGATGCACAAGGACTGCGAGGAACTGCTCAAGCTGCTCTACACCATCGTCCAAAGCGCCAAACGGGACGCCTGAGCCCCCTATTCCTCATTCCTAATTGAACATTCCCCATTGCCCCCCATGCTTCGTAACTACCTAAAGATTGCCTGGCGAACGAACTGGCGGCATCGCAGCTTTTCGTTCAACAGCATCCTCAGCCTCGCAATTAGCCTGGCGGTGTGCTTAGTGCTGGTGCTCCTTCTCTACCAGCAATGGGAAATGGACCGGCATCATGCGGACGCCGACCGGGTCTATCGGGTCCTGTCTCAACCGGACCCAGGACAGGCAGAGATGGCGAGCACGCCAGCCCGCTTGGGGCCAGCCCTTGCGGAGCAGTACACTGGCGTTGAGGCTGTTACGCGACTCCGGCAGACCTTTGCATCCGCCGTTGTAGACGAAGGCAGATTCCAGTTTACCGGATTTTATGCGGATCCGACGTTCTTTGAGGTGTTCGATTGGCCGATTGTGGCCGGACAGCCAGCCAACGCCCTTACGGAGCCCTTTCAGGTATTCGTTACGCAGCAATGGGCAGAGCGCGTGTTCGGGGATGAGAACCCGGTAGGCCGCACCATCCAATGGCGTGATACGCCACCCTTTACCGTAGCAGGGGTGATCGACCGCTCGTCAGTCAACAGCCACCTGTCGTTTGATATCGTTGCCTCCTTTGCCACCCTTACATCCGGGCAACTCGGAGACCAAGAAGACTGGGGAAATCGGGCAGATTGGACGGCTCTTAATTACTACACCTACCTCAAGCTCGACTCTAACGTTCGGCCCGATCAGCTTGATACCGCCTTTGAGGCGCTTCGCACGCAGCACTATCCAGAGGCGGAGTCGGGCGCGTATACCTTTCGCCTCCAGCCGATCACCGAGATTGCCCTTGGACCCTACGTCGCTAACGATCCGGCACAGGGTACGCTTCCCCGCTTCGGCGTGGTTGCCCTTGTCGGGCTGGCCCTGCTGGTGCTATTTGCAGGTGGATTGACGTATGTGAATCTCTCCCTGGCACGGGCATTTGAGCGCACCCGCGAGGTTGGTATTCGCAAGACCGTGGGGGCTCAGCGATGGGAGATCGCGCTACAGTTTCTCGTCGAGGGGGTCCTTATTGCCTTCCTGGCCCTTGTCGGGGCTGTCTGTATGCTCGCCGCGCTCGTCCCCATATTCAACGATCTGTACTTCCTTGAACTCGTCGGCGTACAGGCCGACATGCGTCTATTTCGCGATCCGCTGTTCCTCGCCGTCGTGGCCGGAGGTACCCTTCTCGTGGGCGTGTTAACCGCAGCGTATCCGGCGCTCATTCTTTCCCGACCTCAACCGAGTCAAATACTCTCGGGAGAAGCCATCGGACGGAGGTCGCAGCCGAAGGGCCGGTCAAGGCTACGCCGCATGTTGCTCGGCGCTCAGCTCACGCTCGCCTGCATTCTCATCTTCACTACCATTCTGATCTACCAGCAGGGCACCCACATGCTCGAGACGGACTACGGGTTCGACGTAGACCGCCTTGTGCACGTACAGGTGCGGGAAGCGCCCCCTGAGGCGCTGAGCCAGGAAATTCGGCGAATCGCGGGTGTGGAAGAGGTCGCCGGAATCGCTCAACTACCGCTACTCTGGAGCTGGTACCAGACCTTCCTGGGCGGCGACGGCGAGACGCGTATGCGAGCATTTACGATGGATGCGGCCCCAAACACCCTGTCCACTCTTGGCGTGAAGCTCGTGGCCGGGCGTATGTTCAGAACCGCCGAGGAGCCGAGCCTCGTGGTTAACCAGGCTGCCACCCGTCAGCTTGGGTTTGAAGCCCCGGAGGATGCCGTCGGCACGACACTTCAGTACGACGATTCGTTTTATCAGATCGTGGGCGTGATGGAGGATTTTCACCACCGCCTGTCGCTTGATGCTGGTCAATCTACGGGCCCGACGGTCATCGTGCCCCTCCGGGATGATCCCGCTTATTTCCTGGTGCGAGCGGCTCCCGGGCAGCATCATGATATCATGGAGCACCTGGAGGCCGTTTGGCAGGATTTCGACCCCGCCTATGACATGGCTGCGATGCCCTACACGGCCTCAATCGACGAGTTTTTCGAGCCCCTGCGAAACACCCGCGACCTGATGGGTGCCACGGCCCTGTTTGTTCTCTTCATTGCTGCGTTAGGCATGCTGGGCATGGCGACCTATGCGTCGAACGCCCGCATGAAGGAGGTGGGGGTTCGCAAGGCCCTTGGCGCCTCGGCCGTGCAACTGACAGCGCTGCTCTCGAAGGAGTTCGTGGCCATCAGCGGTGTGGCGCTGGCGGTTGGCCTTCCCGTCAGTTGGTTGATTAACCGACTCTGGCTTGACTTCCTCGCGCACCGGATTGACATCGGTCCGGGCGTCTTTCTCGCAACGGCCGCGGCTATTTTAGTGGTTACGCTCAGCACCGCCGGTGCTCAAACGTGGCGTGCCGCCCAAACTAATCCGGCCGTCGTGCTACGGGACGCCTGAGCCTCCTATTGCTCATTCTACATTCTACATTCCCCACTGACGCCCCATGCTTCGTAACTACCTGAAGATTGCCTGGCGGAATATCTGGCGGCACCGTCAGTTTTCGCTCATCAACGTGCTGAGCCTTACGGTGAGCCTGGCCGTCTGTCTGCTGCTGGTGCTCTTCCTGTTTGATCAGTGGCAGCACGACCGGCACCATGAACATGCAGATCGGCTCTACCGCGTGGTGTCGCATTCGGGGAGCGGCGAGTTTGCCTCGTCGCCCGCGCGCCTCGGCCTGACCCTACAGGAGCAATATCCCGGTGTGGAAGCTGTCACGCGTCTTGATGAAGCAGCCGGGTACGCCGTTTTTGAAAGCGGCAGCGTGTCGTTTCGGGGCTTCTATGCCGAGTCCGATTTCTTTGATCTGTTCGATTGGCCGCTGCTGCGCGGTCGACCAGAGGCGCTCGATGAGCCGAACCAGGCACTGCTATCTGCGGCGTTTGTCGAGCGCGCCTTTGGCAATACCGACCCGATGGGCCAGGCGCTTGACCTGGATGGCATCGGCACGTTCACCGTTGCCGGAATCTTGGACGAGACCCCCGGTCGGTCGCACCTTTCGTTCGATCTGCTGCTCTCCTTCGCCACGCAAGAAGCCGAACGCGCCGCGTACCTTGACGATTGGCAACGCACCTTGTGGTCATACCACAACTATCTGTTGCTGGAGCCGGGCGTATCGCCTGATCGGTTCGATGATGCGCTGACCGCGATCCGTGCCGAGTACTTCCCCGACGCTGCTGAACAAGGTGATACACGCTACAGCTTTCGGCTGCAGGCTGTAACAAACATCGCGCTTGGACCCTACCTGAACAACGAAGTCGCGCGCGGTGCCGTACCCGCCGTAGTGGCCTATTTTCTCGGTGGATTGGTCTTGCTTATTCTGATTGCCGCCGCCTTCACGTTCACCAATCTATCGCTCGCCCGCGCCTTCGAGCGGACGCGTGAGGTGGGCGTGCGTAAAACCATTGGGGCGCAGCGCTGGCAGGTGGCGGCGCAGTTTGTGGTGGAGGCCGTTGTGCTGAGCTTCGTCGCACTGGGCCTTGCGCTTCTGCTGCTACCCGTGCTGGTGTCGTTCTTCAACAGCCTGTTCTTTGCTGACCTCGTTGGACTCCGCCTGACCTTCGCGCCACTGCAGAATCCGGTTGTGCTCGTTCCGATGGCGCTCACCGCCCTCATTCTCGGCATTATCGCCGGTGCCTATCCGGCGTGGACGCTCTCCAGGCCCTCACCGCTGAGCGTTCTGACGGGGAACGCTACAAGCCAGCGGTCCACTCCCGTTGGTCGTTCCCGCTTGCGACGCTCACTGCTGGGCATACAACTGGTGATCGCGTTCGTCCTCATCGTGTCCACGTTGCTGCTGTACCGGCAGGCCACCTTCATGATGGCGGCGGATTATGGGTTCGATCGCGATCATCTGGTGCAGGTCGAACTCCACGATGCATCGCTGGACGTACTGCGGCAGGAAATGGAGCAGCATCCGGGTGTCGAGCGCATATCGGGCATCTCAACGCTACCGGTGGTCGGGGCCCGCTACTTCCAAACCTTTCGCCTGACGGGCCAGGAGACATATCCCAGCTTTTACCGGCTTTCGGGAGATGCGGAGGTGCTGGCCACGTTGGGGGTGGACCTCGTTGCCGGCCGCTCGGTGGCAAGCGCAACTGTCTCCGGGGAGGCCGTCATCAACGAGACCGGCGCACGGACGCTGGGCTTTAGCACTCCTGCTGAAGCGGTGGGCGCGCAAGCCACACGCGGTGGGGATACCTCGTATGAGATCGTCGGCGTAATGCGCGATTTCCATCACGAATTTTTCTTCGCATCGATTGAGCCTGCCGTACTTACCTCTGACGGAGACCGGGTAGACTACGCGCTCATCCGCGCCAATCCCGACGCCCATGATCAGATCCTGTCGCGTATCGAAGCACTCTGGCCAGCTCTCGATCCAGTCAACGAAGTGGCGGCGTCCACTTACAACGAGGCACTGGACCGGGTGCTTGCGGTCGAGGACCCACTCACACTCATCGGCCTGACCGCGCTGTTTGCGTTACTGATTGCCGGACTCGGGCTCTTCGGGATGGCGGCCTATGCGACCCAGGCACGCACCAAGGAAATCGGCATTCGCAAGGTGATGGGAGCGTCGGTGCCCCACCTGACGGGCGTGCTCTCCAAGGAGTTTGCGTGGGTTGCCGGGGCCTCGATTGGTCTCGCCATACCACTGGCGTGGCTGCTGAACCAGTGGTGGCTGGGATTTATCGCATACCGCATCGACATGGGCGTGAGCGTCTTCCTGATTGGCCTCGCGGCTATCCTGCTGGTGCTGCTCCTCACGGTCGGCCTGCATAGCTACCGCATTGCTGCCCGCGATCCGGTGCAGGCGCTTCGGTATGAGTAGCGGTAGCGCGCGGTATGCACGCCAATGGTGAGCGATGATAATAGCTCATGGACAACGGAGGGGCTGCTACGTCACCTCCTCCAGAAACCGCTCCTGCAGCTCGGGCGAGGGCATCCGGCAACTCTCCCGTTTGCCGAACCAGTCGTACCGGTTGGAGGCGATCCAGTCGTAGACGATGTCGCGCAGCGGGGCCGGCACCGCCAGGAAGGCGGACAGCAGCGGCCAGGCGCCTGTCAGGTGGCGTGCAATACGCAATGCCGCGGCCGACTTTTGGTACAGCACTCCATCTTCGATGAGTACGAGGCTGTCGAGATAATCGGCCGATACCCCGTAGCGGTTGAGGATGGGCTTTGCTTCCGGGGATTGCAGCGCGCCGAAGGTAAAGCGGGCCTCGGGATCATGATCAATCACAAAGTTGACCGCGCCGTTGCAGAGATTGCAAACGCCATCAAACAGGATGAGCGGATCAGGCACGTCGGCGGGATGCGCATGGCCATTCGTGTGGAACGTGGCAGCAGCTTGGGAGGAGGCCATGAGGCAACAGGTTGATGGATACGGGCACGGAATGGCAGTTTGACCACAGAATGGCTATTCGACCTCCGCACGAAAGATCCACTGCCTGATGCCCCAGTCTGGTTATTCCGACGCGTCGGCGTCTGTGGACGTCGCATCCGGAGTGCCATGCAGCAGCATCGCCAGACGCTCCAGGGCCTCGTCATGGGCCTTGGCGGCGGTAATGCCCAGTTCGTAGATGGCGCGGGGGTCCTCGGACATACTGAGGGTGCCGACGTGGCCGACCTTTGGCACGATGAGGATGTCCGGATGGTACGCCTGTAGCCGGTAGCCCTCCAGTTGCGCAATGACGATGTCGAGCGCCCGGCCCAGCACGTCCAGTCCGCTGGGCATCTCCGGGTCCTTGCGCAGGGTCCGGGTGAGGCGCTCGGCCCAGGCCGACAGCGTCCCTTGCTCGCCCGCAGGCATCCGGCGCTGCGGGGGCTGGGCGAGGGCCGTCACGCCTTCGTGCAGGCGCACCCCGAGCGTGTAGCGGGCGCCGCGGTTCACCAGCGCACTCACCGGCACGTTGTTCGTCAGCCCGCCATCAATCAGCAAGCGGTCGTTTAGTCGTGCCGGGGCAAACACGCCGGGGATAGCCGTCGACGCCATGATGGCCTCCACCACCGGCCCCCGGTTCAGCACCACCTCGCGGCCGCTCTGCAGATCGGTGCAGATGATACTTAGCGGGATTGGCAGGTCCTCCAGGTGAAGCCCTCCAAGATGATGCTGCAGGTAGTCCCGAAAGTCATCATTACCGAGCAGCCCCCGCCCGTCAAACCGAAGAGAAAAGAGCGCACGCGTCTGATGCTCTTCCATGAGCTGCTCCAGATCTTCCAGCGAGTGCCCCGCGGCATAGAACGCTGCCGCCAGCGCGCCAGAGCTACAGCCCGCCATCACGTCCGGCTTCAAGCCATAGGATTCCAGCACGTGAAGCACCCCAACGTGGGCCCAGCCTTTCATCCCGCCTCCCCCAAGGGCAACGCCAAACGGATAGCGGCGGCGCGGGGGAGCGGTAGATCCTTCGGCTGAGGGCTCGGGCTTGGATGACGAGGCATGGGGGGGCGTAGACGACATATGCGGACAAGGTCGAATGAGACAACCGGAGCATATCCTGAAAACCGGAGTGGCGTAACGAACGTCCGCTCAAAAGGCTTCCGCCGGGCGGCCTGCCACCGCATCCGAGGCTACCGAACGTCCCCCCAGATCAGGTCCTCTTTCCAATACTGAGCGCCCGGGCCAGGGCGTTGAGCAGGCCATACGGTTGCATTTTCGGCACATTTGACGTACCTTGGGGTGATGTGCAGCGGCGATGTTGCGGTTGTCGCTCCGCACGCTACACCTCTTTCCTGCTTATAAGCCCCGCCCGCTTTATGTCCACTCCTGCTCGCGTTCTTTTCGTTGCCGGTGAAGTTGCACCGTTTGCCGACGTATCGCCCACCGCCGCGCTCGTCCGCAACCTTCCCGAGCAGCTCATGGGCAGTACGGACATGGACGCGCGCATCATGATGCCACGGTACGGCACCATCAGCCCACGCAAAAACCGATTGCACGAGGTGATACGCCTCTCCGGCACCGACATCGCGATGGGGGAGGCAACCGAAGAGCTGAAAGTCCGCGTGGCGTCCATCCCCGGTGTGCGCCTGCAGGTCTACTTCATGGACAACAAGACGTACTTCAAGCGAAAGGGGCTGCATGTCGACAAAAACGGGGACCTGTTTGAGGATAACGCCGAGCGCGCCCTCTTTTTCGGGCGCTCGGTACTGGAGACCGTATGCAAGCTTCGCTGGCAGCCGGACGTGGTCCACGCCTTTGGCTGGGTCAGCAGCTTTGTGCCGCTCTTGCTTCGGTCCGAATATGCTGATGAGGAGCTGTTCAACGGCACCAAAGTCATCTACACGCCCGATGGTATTGATGCCGAGGCCGAGCTCACCGACACCCTCGTCACTGCTGCGGGCTTACGCACAAACGGCGACCTGACAGGCGAGCGGCTAAGCACCGCGGCCCTCTCCTATGCTGATGCGTCTATCTTCCCGGCGGATCTGCCCCGGATCAACGGCGAAACCACGTTTGCCGCTGACGAGGACGACCGCACGGCGCAGGTGCTGGACTTGTACACCAAGGTGCGCAACGGCGTCCCGGCCTAACCGCTTGCTCCACCCCTGCGCACGTCGGCGGGGAAACCTGCCTCACCGTTTCGCATACGTCACGCTCAATGGCTGGCGCATTGGGCTACGGATCTCACAGCGCGCTACAGCCGTCGGTCTGCGCCGGTGCTCCCACCACTGACGTGACCGCCTCCCTGCTGTTTACCTTATTTTGTATCGGATGAAGTGGCGCTTTCCCCTCCTCGCTGTACTCCTCGTATCCTTGTTCATTGGGACCACCGCCTGTGAGGACCCGTCCAGCGTGGGACTTGGGCTGGTAGGCGACGACGCCACCCCGCGGACGGATACCCTCACGGTTGATGCGCTATCGCCGCTCAACCAGGCCTCGGTCACCGGCAACACCAACCAGATTCTGGTGGGCACGGTGGACGATCCCGCGTTGGGTCTGATGGAAGCCCAGGGGTATATCAACTTTGCCCGAAGCGAGGACGACCTCACCTCCCCCACGGCGCCGGTCGATAGCGTCTTTCTCGAGTTTGAGCCCGGGTACGTCTACGGTGACACCACCGCCACCCTCACCTTGGAGCTGTTCGATATCCAGACAGACGAGCAATGGTCGGCTCAGGGCGCGCGCTCGGATACATCCCTGACTACTGGTGACCTCATCACCAGTACCACGTTTAGCGCGGCAGATACGCTCGTGACTGTGCGGCTGCCCGCATCCTGGATCGCGGCCAATGAGGACGTGTTGATCACCGCTCCGGAGGAGTTCAACGAGGCCTTCCGTGGGTTTAAGCTGACGGCCCGCCGGGACGCCTCCGGCGCTATTATAGGCGCCGGGCAGCAAGGCCTCCGCCTGGCGATCTTCTCGCAGGCGCAGCGCACGGACGCCACCCCGCAGTCTCCCATCACCAGCCTGGAGCGCCGCGGCGGCGGCACCCTTCCAGCGGATCGGGTGCTGGTGCAGGACGGGTTTGCCCCCTCTGAAGACCTTAACGTCCCCAACGGTGCGTTCTTCACGATCGACTTTTCGGTCGCCTCCCTCCCGGAAACCGCCCTCAACGGCGCTGACCTCCGGCTCTTTGCCGACACTACAGTCTTCGACGCCACGCCTCCCGGCTTCGTGCGCCCGCGCCCGGACAACCTCCGCCTCGTTGCCGTTGATGGCGACGGCGACGTGGTGTTCGAGGATGAGCAAGGCCAGGTGACGGTCTTTGAAGCTCAGGTTTTCTTCACGGAAGACGGTCAGTTGCGCTTTCGCGACCCGGCGACCAACTCGGCCCGCTCCCTGCGGCGCTACGTGCAGGAAGCTCGCCTGGACGCGCTACCCGATGCCGTTGCCGGGCTCGAGCTACGCTTCCCGACCAACCAGAACACCATTAACCCGGTTGTGCTGCGCGGCCCCATGGCGCCTTCCGACGTACTCCCGCGCCTGTACGTGACGTTCACGACGGAGTAGCCGCGGGATCGGTTGGCGGCATTCGTGTCCATGGGCGGTACCCCACTGTGGGCTGTTGTATCACAGGATCCTGCGGTATCCTCCTTGATGTATCCTCTTACCCTCGCAAGTTTGCCCCGTGGTATGGTTAACGAACGCACATTTCCTCATCGCCTGGCCCATGGCCTGTTCGTAGGCAGCTGCCTCGCGCTCATGATCTGCTTCGGCCTCACGCCATACAGCGCCCAGGCCCAGACGAACCCCGATGGCTCCCTCTACTCGCGGTTTGGGGTGGGAGAGCTGCGAAGCTTTCCCTCCTCGCAGCTGGATGCCATGGGAGGGGCGGGCACTGGTACCCTTTCCCTCAATTACCTGAACCACGATAACCCCGCCTCGTGGGGCTACCAGGTGCTCACCCGCGCCTCGGGGAGCCTCCGCTACCAGAACGTCTTGATTGAGGATGCCGCAGGCAACTCGAGCCAGTTGCAGGGCGCAACGCTCAACAGCGTTGAGTTTAGCTTTCCCATCCTCAGCCGCCGCATGGGCATGGCCTTCTCCTTTGCCCCCTACTCGCGCATGAATTACAGCGTACAGCAGACGGGCGAGCTCACCAACAGTCCGCTGGCCGACGAGGATATTCCGTTCCAGACCACGCTGCAGGGCTCCGGCGGTCTGCAACAACTGCGCGGAGGCCTCGGCTACCGCATTACGGACAACCTCAGCGTGGGCGCCAACGCATCCATGATCTTTGGGATCTTGGAGCAAGGCCGAGAGACGCTGTTTGGCGCTGGCGCCGGGCTGGAGCCCAGCACACAAACCGATGCCACCCGCCTCCGTGGGTTTACCGGCACCCTGGGCGCGATTTACGCGGTTGAAGGGCTGCGCAGCGACAACGACATGCTTTCCTTCGGCGCGTCGTTTACGTTGCCTACCCGGCTCACCGGCGAGTTGGTAGAGACGATCGGGTTCAGTCTTGACCGCGATACCCTCCGCACGCAACCCGACGGGCAGATCGACCTGCCGTACCGGATGCAAGCAGGAGCGGCGTATCAGCCGAACAACCGCTGGTATTTTGTTGCCGATGCCCTATATGAACCGTGGACCTCATTGGAAAGCACCTTCCAGGGTTTTCCGGAGGCCGCAGCCCTGAGCGACCGCGTACGCCTCTCGGCTGGGGCTGAAGTTACCCCGGCCGGCACGGATGACCTGGCGCCCTTCTTCCAGCGCGTCTCCTATCGACTGGGGGCCTACTGGGATGACGGCTATGCCACACCCGTAGGCGCGCAGGACATCTCAACGCTTGCCCTGACAGGGGGCCTGAGCCTGCCCACCATGACTGGGGGCACCCGGCTCGATCTGTCCTTTTCCGTGGGGCGACGCGGCACTACGGACAACGACTTAGTGCGTGATACTTTCTACACCCTGTCCGCTACACTGAACATCGGCGAACGGTGGTTCCTGCGCAGACAGCTCCGTTAGGGCACTCAGAAACTACGGTAGCATGTTTGTGTCTACATATACACAACGTCTTCATGCAGAAGCTACCGCATGGTTGACCACTGCACCATCGGCTCCCACCAACCCCGACGCTACCCACGCAACGTTGCCATGACCCGCACTTCATCCTTACACGCTCGCTTCTTCGGTGTACCGATTGCTGCCCTGGCCCTGCTTGTGCTCGTGGCCGCCCTCGGCCCGCAGCCCCTCGCCGCCCAAAGCAATGAAGACGACGAGCCGTCCGAGACGGACATCCGGCGTAACTACAGCCTCTACTGGGAGGATTTCCAGAACGAGAACTACGCCATGGCGCTCCCCAACCTGGAGTGGATTCTGGAGCACGCGCCGCACTTCCCACGGGACGACGACCGCAACTTCCGTCGTGCCATAGAAGCCCATGAAAACCTGGCGCAGCGGGCGGACACCGAGGAGGCGCGCATGGAACACCTGAACCGGGCACTCGACATCCTCGAGAACGCGCCTGAGCGCATTAAGGAGCTCGAGCTACGGCACGACGAGTACCGCTGGGCGCGCATCTATGGCGTGTTTCTTCAGACCCATGGCCACCACTTTGATGCAGATGCGCTTCCTAAGACCGAGGTTGATGCCTACCTCACGGCCTACGAGATGGACCCGGAGCGGATGGACCCGTACTTTATCGACCGCATCATAAGTGGACTCACGGATCGCGACCGCCAGGAGGCGCTGGACTTCATGGACCGTGTCGAACAGGAACGGGACGATTCGGAAATCATGGAGATGATCACAGAGGCGCGCGATGACCTATTCACGTCACCAGAGGAGCGCTACGAGTTTATTGTGAGCCGCCTCGAAAACGATCCGGAAAACCCGGACCTGCTCCAGGAGCGCTACAACCTGGAAGAACGGATGGGCATGCGCGACCAGATGTACGAAACCGCGGAAAAGCTGCTGGACCTCCAGCCCTCCGCGCAGGCCTACTTTGACGTGGGCAGCATGTACCTCGACGACGGCGAACAGAACGAGGCCATCGCCCAGTTTGAACGGGCGCTGGAGCAAGACGACCTGACGGACGAGCTTCGGGCCGACATCGAATTTAACATGGGCAACGCGTTCCGGCAGCAGGACCGCCTTCCGCAGGCGCGCCGGCACTACCGCAATGCCATTGACATCAACCCCTCCTATGGCGCGGCTTACCTGGCCATCGGCGATCTGTACACGCAGGCGGTAGCAAATTGCGAGGGCCCGATGGAACGCGAGGACCGCGCCGTGTACTGGCTGGCGGTGGAATACTATGAGCGCGCCCGTGACGCAGACCCCGCCATGGAGCGTGCGGCCAACCAGAAGATTCAGACGTTTCAGCGGTTTTTCCCCAATCAGGAAGCCCTCTTCTTCCGGGATGACTGGGAAGTAGGCGCATCCTTCCGCATTGACTACGGCTGCTACAGCTGGATCAACGAGTCCACAACGGTCCGTGCCCCTGTGTAATCACAGGCGTGGCCTCCCCGATTGACTGGCCTCCGAGCGCCGGCACCTTCCCGTGCCGGCGCTTTTATTTTGTGGGGGCAAGGTACCGTCCCACCCGTCACGGGCAAGGCGCAGGATTTGTGCCTTCGCTCCCAATTGATGGGAATGCGGCTTGTTTTTGCGGTAGGTGTTCACGAGTTTACAGGCTCCCGCATGCCCTCCCTACACAACCCCCCAAGCGCATGGCCTATATCGAAGAAGTAATCGGACGCGAGATTCTGGACAGCCGCGGCAACCCTACGATTGAGGTAGATGTCATTACGATAGAAGGCGTGATGGGGCGAGCCGCCGTGCCCAGTGGCGCCTCTACCGGCGAGTTTGAAGCTGTAGAGCTCCGTGATGGCGGCGACCGCTACATGGGCAAGGGCGTGCAGACGGCTGTAGACAGCATCAACAACGCCATCGCGGCTGAGCTCGAAGGGTTTAACGTACTGGACCAGACGGAGGTGGATGAGACGCTCATCGACCTGGATGGCACCGACAACAAAAGCCGCCTGGGGGCGAACGCCATCCTGGGCGTATCGCTGGCTACGGCGAAGGCCGCCGCTGCTACCGTGGGGCTCCCCCTCTACCGCTACCTCGGCGGCGTCCATGCGCGCACCCTGCCCGTCCCGATGATGAACATCATCAACGGCGGCCGCCACGCCGACAACAACGTGGATATGCAGGAATTTATGGTGGTCCCTACAGGCGCCACGCTGTTCTCTGAAGCGCTGCGCATGGGTACCGAGGTCTTCCACAACCTCAAAAGCGTCCTTACGGATAAGGGCTACAGCACGGCCGTGGGCGACGAAGGCGGCTTTGCCCCTAACCTGCAGTCCAACGAAGAGGCCATCGAGGTGGTGCTTCAGGCCATTGAGCGCGCCGGCTATATCCCGGGGGATGACATGCACATTGCCCTCGACCCCGCCACCAGCGAAATGTACAACGATGGCGTCTACACCTTCTGGAAAAGCGACCCGGACACCAAGCGGTCCTCGCAAGACATGGTTGCGTACTGGGAGCGCTGGGTCTGCGATTACCCCATCATTTCCATCGAAGATGGGATGGATGAGGAAGATTGGGACGGCTGGCAACTTATGACGGAGACGCTGGGTGATCAGCTCCAGATTGTGGGGGACGACCTGTTTGTGACCAACACCGAACGGCTGGCCCGTGGCGTTGACGAGGGCTCGGCCAACTCCATCTTGATCAAGTTTAACCAGATCGGGACGCTGACCGAGACGCTGGAGGCTATTGAGATGGCGCACCAGAACAAGTTTACGGCCGTCATCAGCCACCGCTCGGGCGAGACGGAAGACACGACGATCGCCGACCTGGCCGTAGCGACGAATGCCGGCCAGATCAAGACGGGCTCGTCCAGCCGCAGTGATCGGACCGCCAAGTACAACCGTCTCCTCCGCATTGAGGAGCAGCTGGCAGGCGTGGACTACTACCCCGGTATTGACGCGTTTCGGTTCTAAGCGCCTCGTTAGTTACAGCCCCCGCCTCGGTACGTAACACCTCCCTCTTCAGGCCTCCTTTGCCCATGGCCTCTGTCTTTTCTTTCATCGCACAGAGCCGCCGCTTGCTGATCGGCGCCTTGCTGCTGGGCGTATGCGTGTGGGTGCTCCTGCTGGACAGCCACAGCGTGGTCGACCGCGTCCGCTGGCACCAGGAGCACGCCGCCCTGTCCGCGGAAAACGAGCGGCTGCAAGCCGAAATCGACACGCTGCGGGACCGGCTCGAACGCCCGCTCTCCGATGAACTCGTCGAGCGCATGGCCCGCGAGGAGTATGGAATGCAGCGCGAGGGCGAAACTGTGTACCCCCTGACGCTGGAAGAGTAAGCTCACTACGCTCCACCACCAGTCCATTTAATGATGCCCCGCATTGCCATAGGTGTTGACCTCGGCGGTACCAGCATTAAAGCCGCCCGCGTCCACGAAACCGACGGACTGGTGGAGGAGCATAGCATCCCTACCGAGGCGGCGGAGGGCCCGGCGCACGTGCTGGATCGCATGGCGCATGTGGCCCGCAAGCTGGGCGCCGATGAGCCCGACGTGCTGGGGATCGGCGTGGGCTCCCCCGGCGGCGTCAGCTGGGACCGGACGACCGTCACCCGCTCCCCTAACTTCCCAAACTGGGGCACCGTGAACGTGCAACAGGGCCTTGCCGAGCGCCTCGGGTTCGAGGGGCCCATTGTGGTGGGCAACGACGCCAACCTCGCCGGGCTCGGCTCTGCCTTCCACGGCGCCGGGCAGGCCTACGATAGCTTCATCATGGTGACGCTGGGCACGGGCGTCGGCGGGGCCATCATCTACCAGAATGAGATTTTCCGGGGCAGCACCGGGGGCGCCGGTGAAATCGGCCACATGACCATCGATTATGAGGGGCCGCTGGCGCGCTCGGGCGTGGCCGGTGCCATCGAGGGCTACCTCGGCCACGAGTTCATCTCCCGCCATGCGCAGTTGCGCCTGCTGAACGAGGACACGATTGTCACCGACCTCCTCCCCGACGGCGACCTCACACAGGTAACCCCTAAGACGCTGAGCGAAGCGGCTCGCAAAGGCGATGCGCCTGCCATCGCGGTGCTGGCCTGGGCCGGCCACAAGCTCGGGTGCGTGCTGGGCTCCGCGATCAACCTGCTGGACATTCGCGCCGTGGTGGTGGGCGGGGGCGCCTCGGCCGCGGGCGACCTCATCCTCCAGCCCGCCCGCGACACGGTAGCCGATTACGTCACGCCGGCGCTACAAGACGGGATTACCATCGTCCAAGAAACCCTCGGAAATGAGGCAGGTATTTTGGGCGCTGCACGTCTCGCCTTTCAGTGCTTGGATTCGTATGCCCCTTCTTCTGGCGCATCCTAAGTGGTGTGAGATCGGTAAGCGCGGCTGCGTCAGTGGGTGGCTTATCGCGCTGGTGCTGCTCTGGCTCCCGCTCACCACTCATGCGCAGCCCTCCCCTCCGGATACGACGACCACCGGCACGTCAGCAGTAGATACGATGGCCGTGGATACCATGGCTGTCGATCCCTTAGCTGCTGACACCACCGCTACCGAGGATGCTCCTGTCGCTGCCGTCGACACCCTCTTCACCCGGCCGGAGATTGCCCCCGCGCCCCCGCGTGCTGCCAGTCGGGCCCCGCAAGATCCAGAGGCGGCCCGGGCCGCCCGCACCAGCGACGCCCGTCGCGCACCGCCTGGCGCCCGGCGCTCCGACGACGGCGAGCGCCAAGAAGGCGTCGTCTATTTTTCAGCCCAAGACTCGTTGGTGGTTACGTTTGGTGGGGACGGGGGCGACATCGGCCGCCTGAAGGGGCGGGCCAACGTGCGCTACAACGCGTCGGAGATGGACGCTCATGAGATCGACCTGCTCTTCGACCGGGACGAGATGCGCGCCCGGGCCGATGCCTCGGGTCCCCGCCTGCGCAACATCCCTACCTTCCAGGAAGAAGGGCGCGACGACACGTTTCAGGGGCGCGAACTGGCGTACAACTTCCGCACCGAGCGGGGACGCGTGGTGCGGGGCCTCTCGCAGATTGAGGACGGCTTCGTGCGGGCCGACGTGACGCGCATGCAGGACGAGCGGACCATCTTCGTGAAGGATGGCGCCTATACCACGGCCGACGTCCCCATCGACGAGACCCCGTCGTACAGCCTGCGCGCCTCCCGCATGAAGATCGTTGACAACGAATGGATCTACACCGGGCCCATTCAGCTCTACATCTTCAACATCCCCACCCCGCTCTGGCTGCCGTTCGGCTTTCTGCCGGCCTCCGATTCGCGCCGTAGTGGTCCCCTCCCACCCGACTATGGCGAGGACGATCGTGGCTTCTTTCTGCGGAACTGGGGCTGGTATTGGGCCATGAACGACCTGATGGACTTCCAGATACGCGGCGGCATCTGGACGTCCGGGAGTTGGCGCGTGAACCCTCGCTTCCGCTACAACCGCCGCGACCGGTATAGCGGCAACCTGAACCTGGAGGTCGAACGCTCGCGCCGCGGCGAGCGCCAGGACCCCAACTTCGCACAGAACAACTCGCTGCGCCTGCGGTGGTCGCACAACCAGGACATCAACCCCACCTCCAGCTTCAATGCCAACGTAGACCTCACCACGGCCGGCTTTCTGCAGCAGTCGACGCAGGACTTCCAGGACCGCGTGCGGCAGACGGCCTCGTCGTCCATCACCTACCGCAAGAATTGGCGCTCGGTGGGCCGCTCCATCACCCTTTCAGCCAACCAGCGGCAAACCTTCAACACCGGCGCGGCATCGATCCAGCTGCCCCAGATCGACTTTCGGCAGAGTTCGGTACGGCCGTTTCAGCGCAGCGAGCGCCCGCCTGGGGTTGGCGAGGCGTGGTACGAGCGGCTGCAGGTGCGGTACTCTGGCTCGCTCACCAATCGGTACGAGTTCAACCCCATATCCGACAACGAGCTCATCGCCCGGGGGGATACCACAGCTGCCGGCGAGCCCATCCAGCCAGACGTCGCCTGGTTCGATGGCCTCTTCTCTCCCAGCGCGTTTCGGGAGGGCACGGGCGAGGACATTCCGTTTGATCTGCGCGCTACGCATCGGGTGCCGATCAGTGCCAGCTTCTCCGTGAATCGTCTGCCGCTCGTCGGGCCGATCAACCTCAACTTTACCCCGAACCTGAACTACGAGGAAAACTGGTTTATTAGTACCGAGCGGCGCCGGTTTGACGAAGAAACGGGCCGGGTCGAGCGGGAAGAGATCCCAGGCTTCTTTTCGCAGCGGGAGTTCAATACGGGGGTCTCGATGAATACAACCTTCTTCGGCACCTTCCCCGTCCGCGTGGGAAGCTTTGACGGGCTCCGGCACACCGCACGCCCGTCCATCGGGTTTAACTACCGCCCCGACTATTTTGCCGAGGGGTGGGGCTACACGCGAACGTTTGAGCGGCCGGTAGGGGACGACGGGGCGGTGGAGGAGGTGCGGTACCCGATCGTCCGGGGCGTCTCGCGCGGCGAGCAGCGGTCGCTCAACTTCAGCCTCAACAACACCTTTGAGACGCGCCGCGTGAGCGTGGTGGACACCACCGGCGAACGCCGCTCCGATACCGTCCAACTCCTGACGCTAAATGCCTCGACAGGCTATAACTTTGCCGCGGACGAGTTCAGGCTTTCGGACATCAGCCTGCGGGGGCGTATTCCCATCACGCAGCGGGTGAGCATCAACACGAGCGCTACGCTCTCCCCCTACGAACTGAATGCAGAAGAAACGGGTCGCATCGACGAGCTCATCTTCGACCCGCTGCGGCTTCGGTTTGCCCGCCTGACGCGCATCAGTGCCAACACATCATTTCGGGTTGGCGGAGGCGGTGGCGGGGGGCAGGGCGCCCGGCCCGGCGCCGGCAGAGCGGACCAGCGCTCGCGGGGGCGGCAACAGGCGACCCCCCGCGGCCCCACCAGCGCGGGACCGGCGCCAGACCCTGAGTTTGGGGCAGAGGCCGACGGCGCGCCGGGCGACTTTAG
>LKNB01000014.1 GCA_001564055.1 Rhodothermaceae bacterium Tc-Br11_B2g6_7 | reverse complement strand
GGCTCTACCCAGTATCAGGCTACCCAGTCCTTTGACATCGCCGCTCTCCAGGAACAGGGGGCGTCATCCTTTGGCGAAATGCTGGATGGCGAGCCGGGCATCGCGATGCGCTCCTTTGGCCCCGCCCCTGCGCGCCCTGTTATCCGTGGCTTTGACGGCGACCGGTTGCTGATCCTCGAAAACAGCGAGCGCCGCGGCGATATTTCGAATACCGCAGCCGATCACAACATCACGCTTGACCCACTCGCGGCCGACCGCGTGGAGGTGGTCCGTGGGCCTGCCAGTCTACTCTATGGCTCCAGCGCCATTGGTGGGGTGATAAACATTTTCACCAGTGATATTCCCCGCACGTGGGCGCCCGGCCAGCGCGGGTCCGTAGCCCTCGAAACGGCATCCATGAACAACAGCCTGACTGGCTTCGGCCGCTATCAAATAGCATCGGACGCATGGGCCGGGACTGCGCGCTTCTCCTACCGTGATGCGGGCAACGTGCGAACGCCCGAGGGCATCCTGCCCGACACAGGCATACAGAATTTCGAAGGGGCCGTTGGGCTGGCGCATCGCACGGATCGGTTTACGGGCGGACTTTCGTTTACGGCCCTCGACCACACCTTTGGCCTGCCCGAGGAGATCGACGACCCGGATGAAGAGGCTGAGATTCGCCTCAACCAGCAGATCCTTCAAGGGCGTGCCACATGGGACGTGGATGGCTTCTTCGAATCCGTCGAGCTGCGCCTCCGCGCCAGCCGTTTTGATCAACAAGAAGTAGAGACTGAATTTGCGCCGGATGGCTCTATCGATGATGAGGACATCGAACTGACGTACGATGACCTGTCGGCCAATACCACCCTGACCCTGGTGCACCGCGCCGTCGGTCCACTCGATGCCGGCGCCATAGGGCTCACGCTGGGCGGACGCCAGCTCGATGTCGGTGGGGATGATGCGTTCACGCCCGGTGTCCAGCGTGCGAATGCTGCGCTGTTCACCTTTCAGGAAGTGCCCCTTTCCGAGCGCGTGCGGCTGCAGATAGGCCTGCGAGGGGAAATACAGCAGCAACAAACGCGCACCAACGACGACTTCCCGACCATCGATGAGTCGCGCGACGAACAGGCCTTTTCAGGGTCCGTGGGGCTAAACTTCCAGCCTAACCAGAACTTGGAAATCGGTGTGCAGGCCGCGCGTGCCCATCGCTTCCCTCTGCTCGAAGAGGTCTTTGCTGATGGGGTCCACTTTGGCGCTGGCGTGTACGAACGAGGCGACCCCACCCTTGAGACCGAGCGTAGCCTGGGGACGGACCTCTTTATCCGTTGGACCTCCGGGCGTCTCTTCGGTGAAGTGGCAGGCTTTTACAACCGGGTGAGCGACTTTATCGCGTTTCAACCCACGGGAGAAACCTTCACCGACGACAGTGACCGCGTCTGGGATGTATTCGAATACCAGGCCGCCGATGCCGAACTGCTCGGTGGTGAGGTGCAACTGGGCCTACGCCTCACCGAGGCGCTTTCGATTCGTGGCTCCGTTGATTACGTCGAGGGCACGCGTGTTGATACGGACAAGCCCTTGCCTACCATGCCTCCCTTGCGCGGCCGCATCAGCGCACGGTACGAGACCGATCGCTTCCACGTCGGCGCCAACGTACGTATGGTTGACGAGCAGACCCGCGTGGCAGAAGAGGAGCTGCCAACGGATGGCTATACCCTGCTGGGAGCCACCGCAGGGGTGCAGCTGGATGGCGCGGGCGCGCATCGGATCACACTCAAAGCAGACAACATCACCGACGTTACCTACCGCGACCACCTGTCCCGCATCGACCGCAGCAAGTTTGGCTTCCCCATGCCAGGGCGTAATGTGTCGCTGGGCTACCGCTACACGTTTTAAGAACCCCACCGACCCCAGATTCGGACCCTGCGCGAGCAGCCGTAGCGCGTGTCTTATGGACACCCCTCTGGCCACGATACATGTTCTGGGACATGATTGGCCCCGATGGCGGCGGTACGCCGAGCGGTGAGATTGCTGATGCTATAGACCGCACCTTTGGCGATTACTCAGCATTTAAAGATGCCTTTCGGGACGCATCAGCCGCCGTGTTCGGGAGTGGCTGGGGCTGGCTTGTCTCTGACGAGGAAGGGGAACTGTCCATCATGCAAACCCCTAATCAGGACAGCCCGCTGATGCAGCACTTACGTCCACTACTGGGTGTAGATGTCTGGGAGCACGCGTACTACCTCCGGTACCGCAATGATCGGGGCGGTTACTTGGAAAACTTCTGGAAGGTCGTCGACTGGGACTCCGTAAACGAACGCTACACACTGGAGGGGTAGTACTTCCGGCCCGAATGGACCCTGCGAGAGCCTATTGCGCACATGGTGCAGCAACATGACGCGGAGTTGCATATGTTGAGGGCGTCAGGATGCGTCTTCTCACGGGACCTCACATTCGCACCTCTCACATCTCATGCAATTGATTCGATGCACCGCCAAGCTACGTAAGGAAATGGGGCTGACCAACAAGGATCTGTTCGAGGGCGAAGCGCCTCAGGATGGGCTCGGGCAGTGGCACGCCAAACTCGTGTACATCTTCCGCCGAAAGTGCGTGGTGTTCATCAATGACCGGACACTGCTGAACTTCGTGCAGCCGGATGTGCGTCGCGCGCAGATTCGCGAGCTGGACGAGCTTTTCCGCAGTTACTTGCGCCCCACCCTGCAAGATCAGGGGCTCAATCCGGAGCAGATCGACACCATCATGAGTGCGTACGACAAGATCGACTACGCGAAATCGAACGACCGTTCGGTGCTCGGCTCGTTGAATGACATCGCGTTTCAGTACGAATCGCAGTTCGATCGATTCGGCGGTCTGCACATTGCAGATATACGCCACATCATCAGACGCGTAAATCGCACGCCGATGGGGGCGCAGGACTACCTCTCCCCCGACCGTGCCATCCAGCAGTATGCGGAGCAGCATCTGTAAGACGCGTTGCCCGGTACGTTTCGGCCAAACCGGAGTAGCAGCATACGTGATATAGAGCCGCACGGGAACGGCGCCTTCTTTATTGTGTGTATGTTATACACACTATCCAAAAAGAAGATGACTCTTTTCTTATGCAGCTACCCGAGCGTTTACCTGTTGCCGTCCTCTCCGGCTTTCTCGGCGCGGGAAAAACCACCCTCCTGAACCACATCCTCGCCAACCGGGAGGGGTTGCGCGTAGCCGTCATCGTAAATGACATGAGCGAGGTGAATATCGACGCTGGCCTCGTGCAGCAAGGCGAGGCTGCACTGCGGCGCACGGACGAGCGCCTCGTGGAGCTCTCCAACGGCTGTATCTGCTGCACCCTGCGGGAAGACTTGCTGGAGGAGGTAAGCGCGCTGGCCCGTGAAGGGCGCTTCGACTACCTCGTAATCGAGTCGACCGGCATCAGCGAGCCGCTGCCGGTGGCCGAGACGTTTACCTTCGCTGACGCCATGGGGCAATCGCTGGGAGACGTCGCCCGGCTGGATACCATGGTGACGGTGGTTGATGCCAACAGCTTCCTGGACCAGGTCACCTCCATTGAGCGGCTGCAGGATCATGGCATGGAGGTCAGCGAAACGGACACCCGCTCTATTGCCGAGCTCCTGATTGACCAGGTGGAGTTTGCCGACCGCATCTTGCTCAACAAGATCGATACGGTAACGGACGACGAACAGGAGCGCGTGCGATCTATGCTCCGACGCCTGAACCCACGCGCCGACATCGTGCCCACCACCTATTCGAAGGTGCCGCTGGATGAGGTCCTAAACACGCGACTGTTCGATTTTGATGTCGCGTCTGAATCCCCCGGCTGGCTGCAGGAGATGCGGGGCGAGCACATACCCGAGACGGAGGAGTACGGCGTGGGCAGCTTCGTCTATCGGGCCCGGCGACCCTTCCACCCCGAGCGCCTCTACGACCTGTTCGGGAAGGAGTGGCCGGGGGTTCTCCGCTCGAAAGGGGTGTTCTGGCTCGGCTCGCAGCCCAGCACCATGCTGCTGTGGTCGCAGGCAGGCAAGTTTCGCAACTGGCAGGCGGCCGGTAACTGGTGGGCCGACGTACCGCGGGAGCACTGGCCGGATGATCCGTTTCTGACAAGCGAGGCTGAACGGGTGTGGGATGACCAGACGGGCGACCGTCGCCAAGAGGTCGTGTTTATCGGGATTGATCTCAGCGAGGACGTGCTACAGCACCAGCTTGAGCGCTGCCTGATGACGGACGAAGAGCTCGTGGCTAATGAGCCTACGTGGCAGCGCGATCCGTTTGATACACCGGCCGCAATGGAATCGTAAATCGTATAATCTACGCTGCCGACAACAAACGGAGGAGCGTATGTTTCCCGAGGCGTTGACTCGCTACTTCGCTGACGTAGCCCGACGGCCACGGGGTATCTTTGGGTGGCTTTTCTGCCGCCGATGGCCAGAGATGCACGCCAATCTGCTGCAGGCCACGATGGATGCGCTGGACATCGGTCCGCGCCATCGCGTGCTTGAAGTTGGGTTTGGCCCAGGTGAGGGTATTGCGAACGCACTATCGCAGGCAACCGCTGGCACGGTGATCGGCGTCGACCTGTCCGGGGCGATGGTACGCAGAACCAAACGACGCTTCCGCAAAGCGATAGCCGATGGACAGTGTCAGGTGCTGCAGGGCGATGCCAACGCCCTTCCTCTTGAATCCTCCTCGGTGGACCGGGCCTTCGCCCTGAATGTGGTGTATTTCTGGGATCCCCTTCCTCCGGTCATCGCAGAGTTTCGCCGCGTGCTCCGACCTGGCGGACGCCTCGCGTTGGGCATGGTAGAACCCGAAGCGCTCGAGGACCAGCCGGTGTATCACCCCGATGTCTTTACCCTGTACACGTCCACACAGCTCGCGGATGCGCTTCAGCAGGAACGCTTTTCCGCCGTCAACATCCAACACGATGTCCCCCATCGGAGGGCCGGCGGCCTGCGTAACCAGCGATTACCGCCCGTCCTAAGCACGGTGTTAGGTACCGGCGTACACCCAATGACCAGGTGAGGTCTGTAATGGTAGAGAAACGACAGCGAATCAGACCGCCCTTCTGACAGACACGTACTACGCCGTCCAAACGCCAAACATACAGCCCCACATCAGAGGGAGAAGCAAAAGACATGCAATTTGCTGGAGCGGTAGGGCGCGCCAATACACATGCCGGACTCACTGATCCTCTGCCCGCTACGGGGATGATCCAATTTCAACACGCAGAAACAATCTGAATGAGGCACAAGCTAAACAGAAAAGTTCACCCGGCGGTTAGTCAGCCTGATAACTCGCTGCAAAGGTCGTTCTTCTTGTTCATAATGAAGCCGAGCCCTACCTTCTTTCGTGTGGCTTTTTCGCTTATTCATCGGTGTACATGCATCTTTTTCATCTCGGTTGGTGGAGCGACCAGTTATATCTGTGGGGCGAAACGTCGGACGAGGATCGTCGGCTTGGCGATGCGAAGCCCAACCATCTGTCTCGAGCGTGCCAGGTCGATGTGTTAAACGACCTGCTCGACGCACATGGGCTGTCGGGGGACGCATCACCACAGACGCTCATTGCGTGGCTGCCCACGGTAAATGGGGCCGCTGTACCTTCATCACCTGTATTGGCGGAGGCCGATGAACCGCTCAGCCATACGGCTGAGGCGACGCTCGCGCCGTGGCACGTACCGACGCTTCCAATCGACCGGTCAGCGATCATCGATCTTCTTGCAGGTGATCCTGAGCGGCGTACGTTTGCGCCCGGTCAACTGCTGGGAAATGACCTCGCCTATTGGGCCCACGTCGTCCGGTTTGCGAGTGCGCTGGTCGCCCGTGAACAGTTCCTTCCGGGGATGCAAGAACGGAACGGGATGTATTATGCTCTTTGGGAGCCCGTTGTCCGGGGCGAGGAGGCCGAACGGGTATCGGCTCTTGCCAATGCGATGCCCCCCGCCTGCCGGGCCCTCTCCCAGTCCGGCGAAAAGACTCCGGAAGCGCCGCCTCGGACGGCACTCATGAGCGTGCTTGACGATCTTGTTGATTGCCTCGTTCGCATGAGTCAAAACGGGCGAGCGGCTCCCTCCCGTCGTGCCCCAGATACCTTCGAAAGTCTGCACGACCAGTGGCTCCACGCCCTGCGTACCCCCGACGGACAGATGAAGGGCAATACGAACGAACTGACGCACCTGGCCGGGCAGTTACGGGCGTGGCGGCGACGCATTGAGGTAACGGCTGGGGCTCCCTTTCGCCTCACGTTTCGCCTCGAAGAGCCCGCCGGATCAGGAGCAGACGACATAACGCAAGATGCTGGCTCCTGGCAGGTTCGCTACCTGCTGCAATCGACAGCCGACCCCAGCCTGCAGATCGACGTGTCAACCGCCTGGGATCCCAAGGCATCGGCGCAGCGCGTGTTTGAGCGCACGAACTTCCAACCTGCATCGTACCTGCTTGCCGCCCTGGGACAGGCCATGGGCGTGTGGCCCGCCATCGAGGAGAGCTTAAAGCAGGCCAACCCGGCGGGGGTGGAGCTGGACACGGCGCAGGCGCATGCCTTTCTGCGCGCGTACGCCCCACTGCTGCGCCAGGCCGGCTTTGGGGTGCAACTGCCTGCATGGTGGAAGCGAGGACGAACAAAGGAGCGCCTTTCCACCAAGGCCAACGCAACAACTCCGGACATGAAGGCAAAGGCCGGACTCTCCCTCGACACCATCGTCGAGTTCGACTGGGAGGTGGCCCTCGGCGACCATGTACTCTCGCGTGAGGAGCTTGAGGAACTGGCCGAAATGAAAACCCCTCTGGTCAACCTGCGAGGCGAGTGGGTTGAAGTAGACCTCGATGCCATCCGAGAGATGGTCGATCGTCTCGACCGGCAAGAGACCGATCGCTTTACAGCGCGCGATGTAATGCACATGGCCCTTGGTGCAGAAAAGGGACCGGCCGGACTGCCTGTGGAGGATCTTTCGACAAGCGGGCAACTGAGCGACCTGCTCGATCGGCTCAATCGCGGCGACACCGTCGAGCCGCTTCCTGAACCTGACGGCTTCGAGGCCACGCTGCGCCCCTACCAAAAGCGCGGCTACGCCTGGCTCGCCTTCCTGAAGCGGTGGGGGTTGGGGGCATGCCTCGCCGATGACATGGGTCTTGGCAAAACCGTGCAGGCGCTCGCTCTTTTGCAGCGTACCTACCACGATCCGCCCAAAAACAGTTCTGCAGATACATCTGCAAACGCATCCCCCCTGCCAAGCCTTATCGTGTGTCCCACGTCGGTGGTAACCAACTGGAAGAAAGAGGCCAACCGGTTTACGCCCGATCTATCCGTGCTCGTCCACCACGGCGGCGACCGCACCTCGGACGAAGAGGCTTTCACAGAGCAGATGGCCAATCACACACTGGTGGTCACCAACTACGCGCTTCTCCGTCGGGATGTGGACCTATTTCGCACAATTTCGTGGGACACCGTTGTGCTCGATGAAGCGCAGTACGTCAAAAATCCCAGCGCACAACGCACGCAGGCGGCCCGGTCGCTTAACGCCCAGCATTGCATCGCCATGACGGGCACCCCGGTGGAGAACAATGTTGGCGACCTGTGGTCGATCATGGAAATTTTGAACTCAGGGCTACTGGGAAGCCAGGCCTCCTTCAAAAAGAAGTTCTTCCGGCCCATCCAGAACGAGCGTGACGAAGAGGCGATGCACCGCCTGAAGCGCATCACCGGTCCGTTCATCCTCCGTCGCGAGAAGACCGATCCCAAAGTCATCGACGACCTGCCAGAAAAACAAGAGATGATCGTCTACACCTCGCTCACCGAGGAGCAGGCATCGCTCTATCGGGCGGTGGTAAAAGAAACGACAGCGGCACTGGAGGGGGAAAAGTCGGAGTTGGATATGGAACGGCGGGGCCTCGTGCTCTCGACGCTCATGCAACTGAAGCAAATCTGCAACCACCCGGCCCAGTACCTGCACGACGATTCGCAGATCGCGGACCGATCGGGCAAGCTGGCACGGCTGGTAGAGATGCTGGAGGAAGTGCTCGCGGCCAACGAACGGGCACTCATCTTTACGCAGTTCACTGAAATGGGCACCATGCTGAAGCGTCACCTGCAGGAAACATTCGGACGCGAGGCGCTCTTTCTGCACGGCGGGGTCACCCAAGAAAAGCGGGACCAGATGGTGGAACGCTTTCAAGAGGCCGACGACGCACCGCCCTTTTTTCTGCTCTCGCTCAAAGCAGGCGGGACCGGACTCAACCTCACGCGGGCCAACCACGTCTTTCACTACGACCGCTGGTGGAACCCCGCCGTGGAGAACCAGGCCACCGACCGCGCCTTCCGGATTGGGCAGACACGACGCGTGCAGGTCCGCAAATTCGTCTGCGCGGGCACGCTGGAGGAGCGGATCGCCGAGATGATTGAGCGCAAAAAGAACCTCGCCGACCAGGTCGTCGACGCAGGCGAAAAGTGGGTCACGGAGCTCTCAACCGACGAACTGAAAGGCCTCTTCCGGCTGCGAGAGGATGCCATGTGATTCACGCCTCCAACGCGGCCCATTTCATGCGCTGCATGCAGGGGCCGTTCAGCTATCCACCATTAGATAGACGAATCCCATGAACTGGTATCGACACTACGAGGAGACTCGGCCGCGCACGGTGAAGGGCGGGATCAAAGCCAAGTCGAAGCGGGGCGCGTTTGGAACGACCTGGTGGGGCGAGCGCTGGGAGGAAACGCTGAAAGACTTTGGCATCAACAATCGTCTACAACGGGCGAAACGATATGCGCGAAAAGGCCAGGTGCTTTCCATCGAGGTGGAGAAAGGACGGGTTACCTCGGAGGTGCAGGGGTCGCGCTCCGATCCGTATGAGATCACCATCCAACTGCAACCCTACGACAAGACCGAGTGGGACGAGATTGTTGAGGCATTTCGGCGCCAGCCGTACGTTGCCGCAGCGCTGCTCGCAGGAGACATGCCGTCTGGTGTGGAAGCCATCGTCGAGCGCGCCGGACTCACGCTGTTCCCTGAGCGGGAGGCCGACCTGAAAACAGACTGCTCCTGCCCGGATTGGTCGAATCCCTGCAAGCACATTGCGGCGGTGTATCTCCTACTTGCCGAGGAGTTTGATCGCGATCCGTTCTTGCTCTTCCGTCTGCGAGGGATGCGACAGGGCGCGCTCATGGATCGCATTGGCGGCAATGATACCGCCACCGATTCTGATGCTGCATCTCCCAATGATTCGACGTCCGACCCCGCACCGCTGCAGACCGACGGATTCTGGGACGCTCCTGACCTACCGAGCACCATGTACGGATCCGTCGAAACGCCCTCCACCCACGCGGCCTTACCGAAGCAGTTAGGCAAGTTTCCGTTCTGGCGATCCGACGCAGATCTTCTCGAAACGCTCGAACCGGTGTACGAGGCGGCCTCGGATGCAGGCATGAAGGCGTTCGAGAAGGACGAGACGTTGGCGGAGTCGTTCTGATGCAGCACGCAACGAGCAAGGGTATGAATGAGCTAAAGGAGTACACGCCGAAGGAAGCCTGAGCTTCGAACCACGGCCATGATTCACGACAGATGCGGACGCTCAACGCTCCTGACCGGTTCGTTGAGATAATTCACGACGCGGGGTCGGCCTCTGAGGCGACCGACCATTGATCGATAAGCCGGTGCAGATGTGCGACCGCGTACTTTAGAGCACTACCATTTGCTCACGTGATTAGGTACCTTACTGTAGAGCAATTCAACCGACTATCGCATGCGGTACAATGCGTTACCTGTGTAGGCGTTCTACCAGCTTCTCAACGTGCCTCTCGTTGCTGCTTGCGCTGTCGCTTGTGTTGCCCGTGACCGCGCATGCGCAGGCAGCGGCGGATGCCCCGAGCCCGCGCGTCTGGGCCGGCGGAGGCGGCGGCCTCGGGTCGGCTGGCAGCGGGTGGTTTGGGTTCACGGCCGTGCAAGTGACAGACGGGTACTTCCTCAGCGCACGTGCTTCTAAGACGACGGAAATGCGAGGCGAGGCCGTCCCGTCGGAGCACCCTGTTGAAGACACGTACGAAGCCAGTTTGCTGCTGGGCCACGCCATAGCGGGCGGCGGTCGCGCCGTCCTCACCGCATGGGCGATCATCGGGCTGGTTGGGGGCGTGCGCCGGGGGCAGTTCTTGCGCACGGAGGAGCGCGGTACCGACCGTTCGAAGACGATAATCCCGCCGGTCCGGTACTCTATCGACTGGTATACCGAGGACCGCTTCGAGGCGCTGGGCCTTCCGCTTGAGATCCGGCTGCACACCCGTCCCACCGACACGTTGGAGCTGGACCTTGTAGCCTTCGGCAACCTAAACGCAACGGACGCCTTCGGCGGGGTTGCCGTGCAGGCCCGCCTGGGGCCGGTCTGGTGAGGCGGCGCCCCAACCGTCAGCGGCTATTGGGCGATGCCGGCTCTACCTGCACCCGAAGCGGCAGCAGCGCCCGCAGTTCGATGCCGTCGGTCGCTGCCACGAGCGCGACGGGCCGCGGGGGACCGAAGTGGCCGGAAAGCCGGGCCTGTGCTGCAAGCGGGAGGTCCAACTCGTACGTGGCTACAAGTGCCTCGCGAACCGGGACCTCCTCCAGCGCTGCGTGCACGCGGTGGCGGAGTGTGGGCCGCAGAAAGCGGCGCGCGGTCTGGCCTGCTACGCGGACCCATCGCTGCGGGCTGTCGACCTGAACATCCAGATCGGGAATACGCAGGCGCTCAGCCTCCGCATCCCACACGGGCGTGCCGACCAGGTGTACGGCGCCCGTGACCGCTCCCTGTAGCTGCAGCGAGAGCAGCAAGCGCCCCTGCCCGATGCCCGAAAGGTGCACTCCGGCAACCTCAACGGTTCGCTCGCGCCAGGCGAACGACGTTCCCTGAAGCTCTTGTTGCAGCCTATGGGCCAGCTCCGCATACTGAACTTGGACGGCCACCTCTACCTCCTCCGCGCCCTCGAACGTATCCGCTGCCCGGCGTAGCGGTGGGAGCGTGTCGGCGGTGTTCGTCGGCTGGACACCCCAGCTAAGCTGCGGCGCGGCGCGGACGAGGAACGTGCCGTGCAGGTGCTCTGCCGTTTCCGTTGATGCCGGACCGGGGCGGTACTGTACGTCGCGGGGTTGCAGCACGATGGACAGGTCCGGACCGATCGGTCGAGCCTCCGTAAGCTCCTCCCACGCATCAGCGGCTGCACTGCGCACCGGCACCTCCCGCAGCACCTCCTCAACGGCAGGGAGCTCCGCTTCAACCGATGCCCGGACAAGCGTCAGCAGCAGATCCGTCACATCCCGCTCCAGACCAAGCACATTCACGCGGCAGCGCTCGCTATCGGGCGCCGGGCGTACGTGGTCGATCTGGAGTTGGGGGTCGAGGCTCCAATCGGAGGTTAGGGACACCGGCGTGCGGACCTGCACATCGGCCACGGCCGGCGCGGCAGCCGTCCCGCAGGTGGCTGTGCCGAGGCGGCCCCACCGCGTATCGTACCGCACAGCCGCCCGGTAGGCCACCTCGGTCTGAAGCACGAGCATCGAGTCCTCCATGCCGAGCGCCAGCGCCCCCCGGGTGGCGGTAAGCTGGTACCGCAGGTTGGCGTCGGCCGGATGGCGACGCGGCTCTGCCTGATCCATCAGCACGTCAGGTACGGACTGCTCCAGCGCATCGGCCAGCGGCGCCAGCGGGTAGGTGACCGGCACCTCGATCCAGCGCTCCTCCGGCGGCTCGAGGGGCGGCTGCAGCGGCTCCGCATCACGCGCCTGCTCAAGCGCCGGCGGCAGTGCGAACAACCAAAGGGCAAAGGCCCCGCACCCCACGGTCAGGGCAACGAACACGACCAGCAGCGTGGTACGGGACGAGGACATAGCAGAGCATTGGGATGGACGGTACTACCTCACGATGCCGTCGCCGTCGACCGCACGCGGAGCGTGCTGCCCTGCACGTCTGACGATACCTCCACGCGGGCGTCGATGCGCTCCTTCAGGTCGGCCACATGCGAGATGATACCCACCATGCGACCCGACGTGCGCAGGTTCAGGAGCGTCTCAAGCGCGCGGTCGAGCGCTTCGGCGTCAAGGCTGCCAAAGCCTTCATCAATGAAGAGCGTCTCCAGGCGGCGCCCACCGTGCGCATTCTGGACGGTGTCGCTGAGGCCCAGCGCCAGCGCGAGCGCCGCCTGAAAGCCTTCGCCACCAGAGAGCGTACTGACGGGCCGCCGCTCACCCGTGTAGGCGTCATCCACCAGCAGGTCCAGACCGGCGCCGCTACGGGCATCGGCTACCTCCGTGGCGCGGTGCAGCGTGTAGCGGGACTGGCTCATGGTGTCGAACCGTTCGTTTGCCATCGCCAGCACCTCCTCCAGCCGGCTGGCCAGCACGTACCGCTGCAGGCTCAGGTTTTTCTCGTTCTTTCCCTGAGCGGCTTCAGCCAGCAAGCCAATGCGCTGATAGGCCTGCTCTTGTTCGCGCTGCTGCGCGGCGAGGGCATCAACCGTCTCCAGATCTTTAGCCAGAGCCTCGGCCCGTGTCTTCGCCTCCGCCTGCGCGTTGAGCGCGTCCTCATGTGCTTTCTCCTTCGTTTCCACCGCGGCCGTTAACGGCTCCAGGTCCGGGCGCTCCTTGCCCATCACCGCGTCTTTCGCGCGCTTCAGGCGGCCTTTAGATTCCGTGAGGGATTTTTCGTGTGCGGCGATGGCCTCCTGCAGCGCCTCCATCTCGTCGCCCGGTAGATAGGCTTCCCGAAAGGCCTCCGCATCGTCAAACCCTGCCGTTTCCAGCGCCTTCTCGAATGCGCCCTGGGCCTTCTCGTGTTTGGCCGCAGCCGTGTTCAGCGCCTCCTGCGCGGCGCTCATCGACGAGTTGGCACCGGACAACGCGTTGGTGGCTTCTTGATGGGCCTCCTGCGCGTCTTTTAACGACTGCTTCAGCTTCTGCAGCTGACGCTCTTTCTGCTCACGGGCTGACGTCACCTGCTCGGCCGTTTCAAACTCAGCCGGGACATCCGCGCCCAGTGTCTTCCGGCGCTCCTCCGCACGCTCGACCGCGCCCGTAGCCTCGTTCACAGCCGCCGTGGCGTTCTCAAGGGCTTCCTCTTTGCTCGTCAGGTCCTGTTTGGTGGACTCATATTTTTCCTGCAGATTCGGCAGACGCTCACTGGCCTCTTTTGCTTCGTCACGCTTCGCCTGTGCCTCATCCCGCGCGGCGCGCAGGCTGTCGCGCTCGGTATCCGGGTCGAACAGGTCGCCAGAGCTCAGAGAGGCGACTTCGGCCTCAAGCGTCGCGACCACAGTCCGCGCTTTCTCAGCCTTGGCGCGCAGATCAGGAATGGCGGACTGGGCCTCCTGAGCCGCTGCCTGGGCGTTGTCCAGTGTGGCCTTGTCCGGCAACTCCGCATCGGAGGTGGCGGGGCTCGGGTGGTGGGTAGCGCCGCAGACCGGGCACGGCTCGCCATCCGTGAGCTCCCGGGCCAGGAGCGCCGCCTGCCCGTCGAGCCGCGCCTGAAGCAACGCGTCGGCTTTTTCCTGCAGTGCCTCGGCCTCCTGCTCGTGCTGTGTGAGGGCTTCAGCTGCCGCCTGCGCCTTCGTGCGCGCCTCTGCCGCAGCAGCACGCTTGGTTGCCAACTCCTCGCTCTTCTTTAATGCTTTCTCCGCCTGTCTCAGTTGCTCCGCACGTAACTCCAGCGTACCGGCCGTTTCCTTGGTTTTCTCCAGCCGTTCGCTCAACGCCTCCCGCTCAGCGGCAAGCTTCTCCACTGCCGCCCGCTGCTGCTCTTCGGCCTGCTTGGCTTTTTCCTTAACCTCCTGTGCTGCGGCCACCGCAGCGCCTGCTTCAGCAAACTGCGCAACCTTCTCCACCAGACCCTTGAGCGTGGTGATGTCCTCCTGAAGCTTCTCCCGCTCGTCTTGCCGTTCCTGTTCTGCTGTTAATTGCTCCTTTGCTTGTTTGGCATGAGCCTCCGCCGTCGCCACGGCGGCCTTCGCTTCATCACGTTTCGCTTTTGCCGCGGTGTGCTCCTTCTCCTGCTCTTTTAACCGCTCGAACGTGGGCGCCACGCGCTGAGCACGCTGGGCGGCCTGCAGTAGCGCTTTCCGCTGCTCGTGCTGCTCCTGCCCCGTCTGCACCTCCGTGAGCGCGGACTGAGCCTTCTCATATTCAGCAAAGAGCGCTTCTACCTGCTGCGCTTCCTCTAACTCCTTGCGGGCGTTTTTGAGCGTCTGCTTCGCCGTTTCCGCCTCGGCCGCACGGGCTTCGTGCTGCGCTTGCTGATTGGCATACAACGCCTGGAGCTCTTCGCGCGACTCCACCGCCCGGTTCTTCAGAATAGCCTCAAGCTGCTGCTGCACGCCCTCTGCCTTCCCTTTGGCTTCCCGTGCGCGCCGCTTGAGCTCTTCCTGCAGCCGCTCAAATCGAGACGTGTCGAAAAGCTTCTTCAGAATCTCCTCACGATCGCTGGAGGAGGCCGATAGGAACGAGCGAAACTTCCCCTGTGGCAGCATCACGACCTGCCGAAACTCGTCGGCCGTAAAGCCCACGCGTGCCGTGATGGCTTCACCAACGTCGCGCTTGCCATCGGCAATTAGCACCCCCTCCTCGCCGTCCTCCGCTTCCGTCCGATCCCACAGCGTGGCTTCGGGCGGTTTGGTGGTCATCCCGTCGCCCCGCACCTTCGCCATCTCCATGGACGGGCGGCGCGTGATGCGGTACGCGCGTTCCCCCAGCGCAAACTCCAGCGTCACCTCCGTAGGCTCGTCGGCTTCAGCATAGTGGGAGCGCATCTGCCTGCCGTCGCGCTCTTTTCCGGAGGTTTCCCCGTAGAGCGCAAAGCAGATAGCGTCCATAATGGACGACTTGCCAGAGCCTGTGCGGCCATGGATGAGAAAGAGACCTGCGGGTGACAGCGTGTTGAAGTCGATGACCTGCCGCTCCGTGTACGGACCGAACTCATCGATGGTAAGGTGCAGGGGTTTCATATGGGAAGAGATTGACTGCCGGGGGTAAACGAAAATAGATTAGCCTGCGCTCAAGCGTCGCGGGCCTCTGTGCGAATCGCGTCGAGCGCCTCCGAGAGGGTGGTGCGCTGCTCGTCGCTTAGCCCATCAGCGCCGGTAACGTGTTTGAAGAAGAGCTCGAATATCTCCGTGTCGCTCTTCAAGCGTCCCCCCTCCTCCTCCAGACCGCGGATGGTCCGGCTCACGTCGGCCCGAGGGCGCTGGATGTGGAGCGTGTTCGGATAGACGCTCCGGATCTTGTTCATCGCGTCGAGCACCGGCCCTTCTTCTTTCAAATCGACCCACAGGTAATCGTCGGCGCTTTCTCCAGGCTTCGGCCCGGTGAGCACCTCATCCAACGTGCCCTCGATCTTGCGGAGGTCCCGGCGCGGCGTGAGCGGGATCGTCTCCACCGTGCAGTCTCCCGCGGCATCCATCTCCACCATATAGACCGATTTCTCGTGCGCGACCTCGTTGAACGAGTACTTCATCAGCGAGCCCGAGTAGCGGATATGCGATGCCCCGACCTTCTGCCGCCGGTGCAGGTGGCCGAGCGCCACATAGTCGAACCCATCAAAATGCGCAGCTGCCACCTGCTCAGAGCCCCCCACGGAGAGCGGCCGCTCGGTATCGGATAGATCACCGCCCTGCGCGAAGATGTGCGCAACGCCGATGGCCCGGGTGTTCGGCGGATGCCCGGCCCGCGCCCGGGCCGTCTGCACGCGCACGACGTCATCGTGCGTCGTGATCTCCGCGTCCGGCACGACCTGCCGCATCTCCGCCGGCTCGGCGTACGGCAGCGGGTACACGTGAACAGGGCCGTGGGCGTCATGGAGAACCACCGGTTCAGCCTCCCGACCGGGACGGGCGTAGATGTGCAGGCCCTGATTTTCGAGGATGGCCGACCCAAAGTGCAGTCGCTCCGCGCTGTCGTGGTTGCCCGCGTTCATGATGACCGGCACATCCAGGTCAACCACCAGCTGCTGAAGCACATCGTTTAGCAGCGCCACCGCCTCTTTCGGCGGCACCGCGCGGTCGTAGATATCACCCGCTACGATAACTGCATCCGGGCGGACATCGCGCACGAGCGTCAGAAATTGGTCGAGCAGGTGGGCCTGATCATCCGTCAGATGGACCCCGTGGAGCAGGCGGCCGAGGTGCCAGTCGGCCGTATGGAGGAAGCGCATAGTGGGCAGAAGGTGAGCAAAAGTAGACAGGAAGGGAAATGTCGGCGTGCTCGTACACGTGAGCCGGACGAGGGTTGACATGGACTGCGGGTAATTTCCCTTAGAGCGCAATCGGTATCGCCTGTTGGCAAACCTTACTTAATTCAGGTATCTTTTAAAAAGTGCCTCCGACATCTTGAAGTCATCTCGAAATGGCCATAAATCTATCGGAGGATCGACTGAAGTGGGTGTACCGCACCGTGGTGAATGCCCAGATTTACGCAGAGGCAATCGCGAATGTCAAGAGGGCTACGCGGCTTGCCCGTCAGATCATAGAAGAGGAATTTTGGGCGAGTGCGGGCACAACAACTAACAACACAACAACATGGAGGGCGCCATGAATCATACGTTATGGATATACGCGGGCATTGCCACACTCTTCTTTTCCGGTGCCCTGTTGTATGCAAGTGCTGCCTTCACACACGGTCTTCCGCCTGTGCTTGTGTTAGCGCTCATAATTGTGGCGCATGGCGTAGCGGTTCGGTTTATCGCCGTCCGCAGCTTTGCAGAAAGCTGGGTATCTGGGCTCGTGATTTTCGGAAGTGTAGCCCTAATCCATCTTCTGATGCTTCGGCTTTTTGTCCCAGCTGAAACGCTCGTGGATCTTTCGCTTTTCGGATATGTCTGGCGTTTAGGATTTATGTTGCTAATTGGCTCCGTAGTGATGCTCTTGCCGTCCTACTTTAGAAAGCGACCATAGCCCGTGGTAAACAGCCACCGCAAACATGTAAATGTAGTGCAAGGATACGTGGTGACTATAGCGGTATATTTTCTGTGACGGTCGCTTCAACCGTGTAGCCCATCACTGCAACGTCGCCAGCACCGCCCAGCGCTGGCGCGGCGGTCTCCCCCGCTATCCCGTCCGCGACGGCTTCATCATGGCCCACCTTGCGCTCTACGTGGATACCGACATGCACGCCGCCACCCGCGCGGTCAACACGTTTCTACAAGAGGCAGGCAGCGCCAGCTCCTTTGACCCGGAGCAGATGACAACGATGCGAGAGGCGCTGCGGCTGGACGGCGTGGAAGAGCCGTCGTCGGATTTGCCTCAGGGGTTTCGGGAACGGCTGGTTGAGGTGTTGAGGGCAACCCGTATCTAATCAGGAACACCGCACTTCGCAGCAATAAATTTATTTGTTCGCAGGCAACAACCTGATTACGCGCGCAACCACACGTCGCGCAGCACCATTCATCGCTGGACCATCGTGTTCATCCGGCTCATAATGGTCGTCTGGATACCGTGCACTGACCGCGTAATAGGTTAGGCGTCGGCTGTCATCCTCCAGATCGGAGAGCCCAGGGTTGATCTCCACACATCGGGCCAGAAGGGCAGTTAGATCGTGTGTGTGGGGCACCTGCTCATGGTGATAAATAAGAAAGGCCTTCAGGATCTTCTCCGCTGCCTGCTGGGCGTGAAAACAGACCGTATCCCAGGGCGTGCGGCTTGCGGCAAGGTTGTTCTCAATATTGAGAAGGTCGTTCTCGGCCTTCTGCACCCAACGGCGGTAATTCGATTCAGCCTTGCTCATGAAGTACCTTCCCCTCACGTTCGATCATGGAGAGTAGCGTACCATGCACGCCCTGCACTTGCCTTACCTCCTCCGGCGTGTATACGACCACATCCATGGGCCAGCTGCGCAGACCAAAAATCTCTGCTACTTCTGCCGCTCGCTCCGGCGGGGGCTGCTCCGAATCCATTTCGATAAACAGATCCAGATCACTCTCCGGCCCGGCGTTTCCCCGGGCATGGCTACCAAATAAGATGATGCGGCGTGGGCTGAAACGGTCAACGATTCGCCGGGTGATCTCCTGAATATGCTCCGGTGAGAGAGCGGATAAGGTATGTGTTTTCTGTGGCGTCATGGTAGCCTATACGAGTTCTCGTGTGCGTTGGATGCATTCCGTTAAACGGGGTATCTGGCAATCGTTTACGGCACAAGGCAATGTCCCTCCTGTCCATGTGCCAATACCCTACAACCTATTGAAACACAATCGTCCGGTTCTCAAACACGAGCGTTTTGCGCTGTAGGTGATGCCAGATCGCGCGGGAGAGCACGATTTTCTCCAGATCTCGTCCCTTCCGGATAAGGTCATCCACCGAATGGCGGTGGTTCACGTGGATCACGTCCTGCTCGATGATGGGTCCCTGGTCGAGCTCCTCGGTGACGTAGTGGCTCGTCGCGCCGATGATCTTGACCCCACGCCGGTAGGCGGAATGATAGGGCCGCGCGCCGGGAAACGCCGGCAAAAAGGAGTGATGGATGTTGATGATACCGGCCGGATAGTGTGCTACAAAGTTGCCGGTGAGGATCTGCATGTAGCGGGCCAGCACGATGAAGTCTACGTCGTGCTCGCGCAGTAGCGCCAGCTGTTGGTGTTCGGCTTCGGGCTTGGTGTCCCGTGTCACCGGAATATGGTGGTAATCAATATCATACTTTTCGGCCAGTGGACGGAGATCTTCGTGGTTGCTTACGATAAGCGGAATCTCCACCTTCCACTCCCCGCTACTGTAGCGCGCGAGCACGTCGTGCAGGCAGTGGGCATATTTTGATACAAACACCGCCATCCGCGGCGTCCGCCCGGTGAAGTACAATTGCCAGCTCAGGTTAAGCGGCTCCGCCACCTCCTCTTTGAATCGCTCTGCGATGGCCTGATCGGGGATTTCGAACGAGGTCAGGTCCCATTCGGCACGCATGAAGAACACCCCATGCTGCTCGTCGACGTGCTGGTCGATCTCCAGAATATTGCCGTTGTGCTCGGCAAGGAACCGGGTGACGGTAGCCACCAGTCCCTTGCGGTCCCGGCAGTGGATAAGCAGGATGGCGGAGTGATTGTCAGGATTCAGCAAAGTAGATCGGATGCCAGTTCGATGAACGGGGGTGCCCACAGATATTCAGGACAGCGGGTCTACGCCGGTAATGGGTTCTTTCTCCCTTGGGTGGGGCGGTGGCGAGCAAACCGCGACGACGTCTCCGTGGGTTTTGCCGCATTCCGACGCTGATGGGTCACTCTACGGTCGCATGGATTACTTCGTGTCCATACGGTCGTCTCATGAAACGTCTTTACACACGGAGGTGAATGCGCGCATGAAAAGCCCAATGCCCACACCACCTCGTCGCGTCCGTCTCGGGCGCGACGCACGGGGGCGCCGTCTCGGCGCCGTGTGAAGGAATAGCTGGTAGCCACGCGATTGAGCTGGGTGATGTGGGACGCTACGCTGGGGCTCGTCTTTCTGCGAGCGGAAATGCCGGTATTCAAACGTCGGCGCATGGCTTGATCGCCGTATGGATCCCCGATTAGCTCGGCTTCGCTACGTCAGTCGGCCGATGGCCTCGTGTGGGTTCGGGGATGACCTCGAGGAGTGGTCCGAATTGCGACTTTAGCTACGGCAACAGGGAGCACCTGCTGTACCATGTACGCCCAACATTGAAGCAGATGGAGATACCACCAGCCTCACCCAACCACCCGCTCCCCCGTCTGCGTGGCATAGACCGACCGCGAAGCCACGGCTTCTCCGGTCAGCTCCTCCCAGTAGGTCGCGTAAGTGTTGAGCTGAGCGAGATAGCCTTTCTGCCGGGCTTCATCAGCCGTGGTCACGTCCGTTTTGTAGTCCACGAGGTGCCAGCCGTCGGCGTCGCGGTAGGCAAGGTCAATGATCCCGCTGGTGAGCGTCGGAAGATCTGCGGCGACGCTCGCAGAGGCGAAGGGGATCTCCGTGTAGACCGCAGCAGCCACCTGCAGGTCAGCGAACAGTGCGGAAGCTTCGAGTATTTGAAGTGCTCGCACAGCAGCGTCCGCGGCTTTTTCCGACAGGTCTGCCGCCTGGCAACGACTCGTCACAAGGGGCTTCCAGTCGTCAGGCAGGTGCCCGTCGATGCGGGCCTCGAACAGCTCGTGGACCAGCGTGCCGTAGTCGCGCCCTCGCCCACTGCCCGCCGTGGCGTCCGTCAGTAGTCCGCGGGGCTTCTCGCTGCCGGCTGCGCGGCGGGTGTAGCTCGGGCGCTGTGCCGCAGCAAGGGCTTGCTGCCGGCTGGCGCGCACCGTTTCAAGCGTAGCGAGGCCAGGCGCCGCTCCGTCGCCCGACCGCAGGGCCAGTTCGGGGGCCGCGGGCGCCTCCAGCATCGGCACCTCATCCAGCGCTCCGGTCAGGCGCTTCCACGGACCGCGGTGCGTGGCGCCGGGGCACTGCGTCACGATCAGCATGTTTTCCGCGCGCGTCGCCCCTACGTACACCAGGCGTAGCTTTTCGGCCTCCAAGAACGCCTCTTCGCGGGCTTCATCCTCTGGCCAGCCCGCGGGCTCGCCAACGGTTTTCGTGCTCCACGCACTCGTTTGCTTCCGGATCGGAATGGCCGCGTAGGGCGGCTCTGCGGTGCGCGCTACGTGCCAGTCCGGCGAGTGGCGACCTCCGGAATTGTCGTAGCAATCGACCAGAAACACCACACGGGCCTGCAGCCCTTTCACCTGGTGAAGATTCATGAGGCGCACCACGTCGCCGCGGCCGGCGTCGAGCGTCATGCCGTCCTGCTTGTAGCCTTGCTCATCACGCAGCGCGCGCAGCTCCCGCACGATGCGGCCCCAGTGCCAGCCGTCGGCTTCCCACTGCCGCACCATCGAGGTGAGGCGGGCGAGGCTGCCGGCCCGCGTGGTGCCGCTTTCCTCAAACGCGTGGTACGCGCCGAGGCCTGTTCCGTCGATGAGCCGCTCCAGCGCAGCCGAGGGCGTATGGTTGAAGAGCAGCTCCCGCGCCTCCAGCGCCGTCTGCCGGGCCGCGGCGATCCGTTCATGCAGCTCCTCCGGCAGCACATCGGGCACGCTGGCGTCCATTGAAAACGACCCTTCCGCCTGCGCAAACGCCAGCAGTTCCGGATCGCTCAGCCCCACCAGCGCGCCGCGCAGGTAGTTTAGGTAGTGCACCGGGTTCTCGGGTTGAAACGCCACCTCCAGGAGCGTCAGCAGCGCCTTCACGGTGGGCACCTCGATGAGCGCTTCACCGCCCACCACATCGTAGGGAATGCCGCGCTGCTCAAGGGCGCGCGCGAACGGCGCCAGGCTCTTGGTGCGGCGGGTGAGGATCAGGAAATCGCCCGGGCGGGCCGGGGTGTCCACCGGGGCGTCGTCGTCAGTGCCGTTCAGCGCAGACGTACCCGCGAGGCACCGCTCGATGGTGGTGGCGACGCGATCGGCTTCTTGCGCCCGCACATCGCCTGCGCGCTCGCCCTTCTCCCGGTTAATGGCAATCGTGCGCACGCCATGTGGATCCGCGCCCTCGCCCTTCACCGGAATGAGCGGTGCGAAGGGCGCCTGGGCTTCTTGATGTGCCTCGCGGTCTTCCGCAAAGAGCGGCTCGAACGCCCGGTTGAGCCAGCCGCAGAGCGCACCGTAGGAGCGGAAGCTGGTCGTAAGCACGAGCTGCTTCCCCCCGGCCTCCACCACAAGATCGCACACCTCCCGAAAGAGCTCCACGTCCGCGCGGCGGAAACGGTAGATCGACTGCTTCCCATCGCCCACGATGAACAGGCTGCCCGGACGCGGGGTGAGGGTGCGCCAATTCATCTCGCGCCGATCGGTGCCCGTCAGGTAGAAGAGCATCTGCGCCTGCACGGGGTCGGTGTCCTGAAATTCATCCACAAACAGGTGGGTGTAGCGCTGCTGAAAAAAGCGTCGTGCGTCGGGGCTGTCCCGCAGCATCGCGGTGGCGCGCTCCAGCAAGTCGCTGAAGCCAAGCTTTCCGGCCTCTTCCTTGGCACTCTGAAACGCGGCCACGACGCCTTCAATCCACGGTGCGACGCGGGCGTAGAGGTAGTTGCGCCACGCTTCGAGCGCAGGCACCACATGAGCATCGCGCACCTCCGGCACCAACGCATCCCGCAGCTCCTTTGCCTGCGCCTTCCACTCGGCGTTGTTCTTGCCCCACTTCGTGTATTTGAGCTTGCCGTCCTTCAGCCCATCGGCCGCGATTTCCAGAAAGGCAGCCTGATCGGCCAGGGAGTCAAGGCCGCGATTTTGCTCAAACCGGGCAGCCATCTCCATCTGCTTGTAGAAGGTATCGGGCGTCTGCGCGATCTCTCCTGAAAAGGTCCGGGCCTGAGCGTAGAGCTTCTGCACTTCCGCGATGGCCGTTTCCAGATCCGGCGCCTCGGCCGGCGTTTCCTTGAGGGGCAGATCACTCAGCAGGCAGCGTTGCTCGTAGAACGGAAACAGGTCCTCAATCTCCAGCCCTACCTCGTCGATGATTTCGAAGATGGAATCATCATCCCGATACGCCTGCAGCACGTAGCGATCCCACGCCGCGCGGCGGAGCTGCTGCTCCTCGCGGTCGTCCATCTCCTGAAAGTCGGGCGAGAGCCCTGCGTCGATGGGCCGCTCGCGCAGCAGGCGTCCACAGAACGAGTGAATGGTGCCGATGTAGCACTGATCGGACTGCTGCAGGGCCTGCTGGAGGCGCTTTTTCTCCGCGCCCGTCGCCTTTCGCGCTTCGTCTTGCAGCCAGAGGTTGAACCGCGCCCGCATCTCCCCCGCGGCCTTCCGGGTGAAGGTGATGGCGACGAGCTTGCCGACGGGCGCCTTGCCCGCCTTCACAACGTTCACCATGCGCTGCACGAGCGCGTAGGTTTTCCCGGCACCGGCGCCCGCGAGTACCACGAGGTTGGTGTCGAGGTCGTTGGCGATGACATCACGTGGTTGCTGATCTTGCAGGGTGAGCGTATCGGGCATAGAAACGGCTGCTGCGGTGAGGGGAAGTACTTAGTTGTCGAGCCAGTCGAGGGCGTGAGCGGCAAAGGGAGCGCCGGCCTCAGCGGTGGATTCGAGGCGCGCCTTTGCCTCGCGAACGCCGGTGGACTCATCGGCGCAGACGTGCTGAAACTCGCAAAAGTGGCACGGGGCGCTGCCGTTCTTGTGGATCTTGGGGAAGCCCCCGGCCGAGAGCATCTCGAAGAGCGGCTGGAGCTCATGCGCCAGCGCTTCGGGCGGCAACGGATGATGGGCAATGCGGCGCCCCTGCGTTTTCTCGCTGACGAAGAAGTAGCCGGAGCGGGCGACGGGCGCGTCTTGTAGCCCCGGGTCGCGGTCGATGAGTTGCTGCAGCGCATACGCATACAGGAGCCACTGCAGCTTGCGACCGCCGTCCAGAAGGTCACCGGCGGAGTACGGACTGTCGCTGCCCGACTTGTAATCCCAAAGCTCGTAGCCGTCGGGCGTGCGGTCGATGCGGTCGATCTGCCCGCGCAGCTGGATCGTGCGGTCGTTGCCGAGAGCAATCTCCACGGGTGCGGGGTGGTTGGCGCCAGCGCGCTCGCCCATGCCAAAGGAGAGCTCGAACGCCACCGGCTCCACGTTTTCGCGGCTGGCCTCTTCCCGCAGAAAGATACGTGCGGCCTCGCGGAGGCGCTTCAGATCGGCCTCGTAGGCCACCTCGTTTGGTGGCGCAACGTACTCCTTGCGCCACTGCTCCGCCCGGCTGTTGACCAGCGCCAGCAGATCCGCCTCATCCTGCGCAGAGGGCTGCCGGCCGAGATCCGACATGAACTCATGTAGGATCTCGTGCAGCAACGAGCCAAAGTCGAGCGCGTCCAGCCAGCGGGCGGGGTCCTCCTCGCGCTCGCGGGGCGCGTCGACGCCCAGTACGTAGCGCAGGAAGAAGCGGTACGGACAGCCGGTGAGGGTTTCGAGGCCGGAGCTGGAGAAGACGGTGTCGTCGGCGCCGGGCACCAACTCAGGCGTCGCCTGCCCCAGCGCGCCGTCGAACGCCGTGAACACCTCGCCGGCCCGCTGGCGGAGCGCCTCGCCGCCCTGCCGGAGCGCCGGGTACGTTCGAGCGGCGATGGCCTGTGCATGCGCGCCGCGGTGGGTCCAGAACCACTGCGTGTCGGTCAGCGGCGTCTCGGACGCACGGGTGAGGGTCCAGGTGGCGCCCAGCGCGTCGTCCGGCTCGTCGGTCGTGGAGAGTTGCTGGGCGAGCTGCATAAAGAGCGACGACGGATAGCGCTCGGCGCCATCGGCCAGCGTGGTGACCGCCGCAGTGAGCGTCACGTGACCGGCTGCCTGACCTAACAGCCGCACCAGGTGCCACGTCTGGGCGGCGGGTTTATCCCGCATCAGCTCAAGGCGCGGCGTAAGCTCCGCGCGGTCGTCATCCAGCAGAATCGGGTCCTCGGAGGGTGAGGGCGGAAACGACGCCTCATCCATGCCCACCACATAGAGCGCCTTCCGGCCCGCATGCCCCGCACGGTCGATGGGCGCCACGTACAGCGCCCCCGGACGCGGCACCGAGGCATCGAGCGTGTGCTCCATCAACATCTCGCGCACGCGCCCAGCCCGCGCCGCCACTGAAGGCCGGCCTTTCCGCTCATCGTTCTCTTCGATCTCACCGAGCTCTTCCAGCCGTTCCTGCAATGAATTGAGGGCATCGGCATGGAGATCGGCGAGGGCGGTATTGGGCGTATCCCCTGCGGAGACCGGCGTTTTTCGGGCCCACGTTTGAAGGAAGCCCAATGCGTACGTTACGAGGTCCTTTAATTGGGGTGAACTGCCCGGGGCCTCCAGTCCTTGGACGAAGGTTACCGCCGCCTCGGTGGCATCGATTTGGCGTTGCACATCCGGGTCGGGATTGGCCAGCAGACGGGCTCGCAAATCCCGAGCGCGATCCTCCAGCCGCTCCACATCTACCCGGCTCCCCGACGGCAGCCGGTCCAGCACCGCTGCCACCTGCTGCGGGCCGATCGTTTCGGGGATGTCCTCCACGCGATTGAACGAGATCCGACCCGTGCGGAGCAGGTCGATGAGCGGGCGGAGCTGCTGCCCGGTCGCGAGCCACTCCAGCAGTCCCAGTACGGCTTGCCCGGGTACAGTGAACGTGACCGGCAGGCCACTGGCAAACTGCACCGGCAGGCCCAGCTCCTCGGTGACGCTCACCAATTGCGGCACGTACGGGGTGGCGGTCGTGTAGGCGATCTCCACCTCGTCGAACGCCAGCCCGCGGCGCAGCACGTCCTGCAATACCCCGCGCACCTCGGCTTCTATCCCGTAGCAGGTGTGCAGGCTTATCCGGTCCGCATCGTCCGGTCTCAAGCCGCTCGTGCGGACCGCGCCGGCCGGATGCACCCCTTCATCGGTGGGCGACAACGGCGGGACGTCGGCGAACAGGTGCGCGGCCACGTGGGCTGGCGCCTCCAGGCCATACGCCGGACGCCCGATGCGATGCAGCGTCCGCCCGTCCGTTAGTTTGCGGAGCAGCTTCGCCTCCAGCACGCTCAGCGGCGTCTCGTCCATCACGGCGAAGACGGCTCCGGGAAGGGTCTCGGCGCCTACCAGTGCGATCGCACGCTGCAACAAGGCGGCCTTGTCGTACTTCTTGGGCTCGTCGTTGAGCTTTTGCTCATACGCTTCAAGCAACCCTGCGAGATCAGCGCGATTGCGGTCGCGCAGTTCGCCAGGTGTCACACGGGCATTGCGGAGGGCGTCCAACGTGCCACGAAACGTCTCCGTGTTGCGGCGGCTGGGTTTCAGGATGGCGAGCGGGCTGTCCGTCTCGTGGATCTGGTTGTTCAGCAGCTCATCGACCAGAAAATGCGATTGGTCTGGGGTGAGGCGCTTCCTCTCCTCCGCCGCAAGTACGGGCCCCGCAAGCTGCTCAGCGAGGTCTGTCACCACCAACGGGCGGAGGTTCACCCAGGCGGTGCCACGCTGGGCCAGGGCCTCCACCACCGTGCTGCCGGCCTGCCGGCTGGGGACGAACAGGATCTTGGGCGCTACCGGATGAGACGTGCAGAGGGTCTGGAGCTGGCGAAGGACGTAAGTCAATGCAGGAACGCATGGCAAAATGGAAGAACTACCGAGGGCCGTGGGACGAGCAGCGGCTGAGACAATATACACCACGCAGCTGGGGGGTCGGAAAAATGGTTTCCGACGCGGGTGCAAAGCGCTCGCACGTGGTGGGGCTTACAAGCTACGACGGACACCGTGACAGGGGTATGTCAGGCCCCGCGCTGATTGCTTCCCACCCCGTTCCGGTTTACGGATTGAGCTCCTCTTCCGTCCATCTCTCGTCAGTCCGAGTGTAGCGGGTGCGACGGTGGGGGTGGCCGCTGAGCGACAGGTGGTCGATGCGGGTAGGGCTGAGCAAGAGGACAACGAATGTGTCCGGCGGATCTTCGGGCGGCGTCGTTGAGAAGGCCTTGTCGAAGGCTTCCTCATCGGCACGCGGCGCGCCGGGATCGGGCGAGATATACAGCGCCTTCTCATGATCGTCAAGCTCCTTCCACTGCTCCTGGCGATAGGCCGCGTCGTCACCGGTAGTAGCTGCGGTAATGAGATGCACAGAACCGGCGATGCGAAACTGGTCGCGCGTCTCGTCGAGCCACCAGCACACTTCCGCATACGGATGCGCCTGGAGGTCGTCGATCTTACTGGCCCGGCGGTCGGAATGCACGCACAGTTGGTCGCCCTCCGGATGCTCCCGGAACTCCCGAAACAGCAGGGTGCGGTTCGCGGGGTGGCCTTCCGGGGTGACGGTGGCCAACTGCAGGTGGCGGGCGGGGGCGCGGTTGCTCTGATGCAGGGCGCGTGCGAGAGGGGAGCGCCAGTTGCCTTCGGTCGTCATGGAGAAGCAGTGGTTATGATAAAAGGATGTACTAACGGTAAACGCTGAAGCGGGCAAAAGGATGAGCCGCGTACACTTCGGCTGCAGCGGACGGCCTCACGAGGGGTCGGGGTAGCGCTTGCAGGCGTCCAGCCAGCCCTGGGTGGTGCGGTCGCTGCGGCTCAGGCGGCGCGTCAGACTGGGAAAAAGCCCCGGCAGGATGCGAAAGAGCAGGGCCGTCCAGCGGGGGATGAACGTCTCGGCGCGGTCGGTCTGCAGCGTGCGCAGGACGGCGGCCGCTGTGGCTTCGGATGTAGCAAGGGGTACCAGGGCGGATCGCTCCACGCCGGTGGTCATCTGGGTCTGCACCATGGCCGGGCACACCCATTGGACCGTGACGGGTGTTTGGGTGAGCTGCAGCTCAGAGCGCAGCGCCTCACAAAACCCCACCACGCCATGCTTCGATGCGGCGTAAGCGGTCATGCCCGGCGTGCCTACCTTCCCTGCTACGCTGGCCATGGCGAGGATGCGTCCGCCGCCCTCTGCGGCCAGGAGCGGTAGCAGCGCGTGGCAGCAGTGCATGACCCCAAGCAGATTCACCTCGATGAGGCGCTGCCAGTGGGCCATCGGCGCTTCGATGAACCGACCACTGGAAAGCACACCTGCGTTAGCAATGAGCACATCCACCGGCTGGCCCTCGGCCCGGAGCCGATCCGCGAAAGCCTGCACGGCGGAGCCATCGCTTACGTCGCAGGCATAGCCATAAAATGCCCGCCCGGCGGCCTGCACCGCGGCTGCCGTGTCGGCCAGCGGTTCGGTGTTCAGATCTACGCCAATCACGTCGGCGCCGGCATCGGCCAGGGCAACGGCCAGGGCATGCCCAATGCCGCGGGCTGCTCCCGTGATGACCACCGACTGTCCAGCAAAAGCACTCATACGGGCACGGATACCGGGACGGTGGCGGGCAGCTGCTGCACCTTCGGGCGGTGGCGCCCAGCGGTGCGCTCACGCGCAAGCTGCGCCATGTAGGGATGGAAATCCACCTGGATGGTGTGCCGCTTCGAGCGCGTATACCGCTTCTGCATGTCCGCGTGCGTCTTCGCAATCGCCTGCTCCATCGCTGCTATCGACGGCAGTCCCGCGGTGCCTTCCAGCAGATCAGCCACCCACTTCGCCTGCCGCTCCGAGATGGGCATCACCGCCCCCAGCGGCTGAATCAGGCCGATGAAGTACAGATTGGGCCGCCGCGGGGGCACCACATGGCGATAGAAGCGCACCCGGTTGCCGTCAACCGACAAGAAATCATCAGCAAAGAACGGGAAGCTTATGTTGTACCCCGTCGCATAAACGATGAGGTCAAACGCTTCCTGCGTCCCGTCCATAAACCGCACCGTGTCTTCTTCAAGGCGCTGAATGTTGGGCCGGACCGTTAGGCGCCCGTGGCCGACCAGGTTGAGGACCTCACTGGAGATGGACGGATGTTCGGCCCCCAGCGGATGCGGCGGCCGGGGAAAGCCGTAGGCCTCTTGATCGCCCCGCGTGAGCCATAGCAGGAGGCGCATCCCCGCGCGTTGCAGGGGCAGCGGCAGGCTGCTTGTAAGCGGGCTCAGCCAGTGATCTGACGGCCGGCCCAGCATATACTTGGGCATGATGTGGGCCCCGCGCCGGGTCGACAGCACGGCGCGTTTGGCGTGCCGGGCCGCCTCGCAGGCGATGTCAAGCCCCGAGTTGCCCACCCCTACGACGAGCACACGACGGCCCCGCAGCTGGTCGGCTGTTCGGTAGTCATGGGAGTGCATTGCCTCGCCCGCAAACGTTCCGGGGAAGTGGGGCCAGTTGGGGTCCCAGTGATGCCCATTGGCCACCAGCACGGCGCCATAGCGCTGCGTCTGCGTCTCGCCTGTATCGCAGTGGCGCGTCGAGACATCGTACGTCCCCTCCTCCGCCGGGGCCACGTGCGTCACTTCCGTGCGCAGGGTGATGGTATCCCGAAGGCCAAAGTGGTCTACGTACGCCTCGAAGTAGTCCAGCACCTGCGTGTGGTGTAGATAGTCGGGGTAGTGGCCCGGCATCGGAAAATCCGCGTAGGCCATGCGCTCCTTGGAGGTGTTGATGTGGAGCGATGCGTAGGCCGCCGACAGGCCGTTGTCGTTCCGAAAGCGCCAGTTGCCCCCGATGCCTGAGCCCATTTCAAAGCAATCAAACGGCACGCCTCGATCCGCCAGGACCTTGGCCGCGGCAATGCCGGAGCAGCCGGCGCCGATAATGCAGACCCGGGCGGGTGCGGACGTAGGCATGCGTGCGATCGTGGGTTGGTGAAGAGCTAAGGCCGCGACGGGTCAGGCAAGGACGTTGCGTGCTTCGCTGCGTTGCAGCCAGTCATTCAGAATGCGGTAGTACATCGGGGTACGTTCGACGAACGGGAGATGTCCCACATTTTCAAGGAGATGGAGCTCGGCATCAGGCAGTAGGCGGTTCATCTCCAGCTGGTCAGACGGGCGAATGACGGGGTCCTCTGCCCCGCCGAGCAGCAGCGTGGGCCGGTCCAGATTGGAGAGCATCGGCCGGATGTCCATGGCGCGAAGATCAGCAAAAAGCCGCTGCAGCGCAAAGAGGTCGTGGCGCAGCACGTAGGGGTAGATAGCCTGCACGACCTCCTTCATGATCGGCGACACGCGGGCGCGCACGGGCTCCTCAGCATACGAGGCCAGCAGCATCCCAAACAGGGGCCGGCTGAACGTGCTCAGTTGGATCAATTTGCGAAACAGGAACTGCCCTGGGGGCCCCAGCCGCGCCAGCATCTGCATCAGCCCCAGCATGCCCTGCCAGGTGCCTCGGGCGAAACCACAGATGCTGGCCACCGCCCGCACACGCTCGGGATAGTGTGCCGCCAGGTTCAGCGCCGCGAAACCGCCCGTGGAGTACCCCATCAGGATGACGGGCTCCTCCCCCACCAGTTGCTCCAACGTGCCCGCCAGCAGGTCGGCCAGCAACTGTGCTGTCAGCGGCGCTTTGGGGGAGGCTGGCATGACCGCTGGGAAGTGCCCGGGTAGCGTGACGGCGTACCACCGGCGCTGCCGCCGGATCGACGGGGGCAGCGCGGGCGTCCAGAACGTGTGGGCCTGCGTAATGCCGTGCAAGAGCACAATCGGGGCGTCCAGTGACGACTCATTGGCGCAGAGCGCGGCAAGGCGATGGCCCTGTACGTCGAAGAACTGTTGGCGCACAACGGGCGGCACCAGCGGGGAGGGCGTAAGGCGCATGGGTAAAGGGAAAGTGGGAAAACGCGCGTGGGGCGTGGGCGCAATATAGGATATTGCGTGGAGGATGAACAGCGAATGGCCGTGCGAAGATTGGAGGCAGCCTCAGCGCTTGTCTTGCTTTCGCCAGTACCGGGCCAGCCCCGCCCAGCTGCCGTGCGGATCGCCAAACTGGGCATAGGCCTCCTGATACGGCGCGGGAACGGCGCTCCGCATCTGCTGCAGTTTCTCTTCCACAAAGGCCGCGGCCGGATCCGCTGCATGGGCAGCGGTGCGTGCGGGTCCCTCTGCAGACGCGGTCACCGCTTCCTGCACCTCCGCAGCCCAGGCCTGCAGCCGCTCGGCCATGACCTCCAGGTGCGTCGGCGGATCTGGAGCGGGGCCGCAATGGGTGAGGAAAAGAGCCTCTGGGCGCCACCCGCGCACCGTGGCGATGCTGTCCATCCACCGGGGCACATCCACATCAGGTGGTGGGGTAACGGGCATGATGTACCCCGCCTCCGGAATACGCATCCCGGCCACATCGCCCACGAAGGCCGTCCGGCTCAACCGGTCGAAGTAGCTGACATGATGCACGGCGTGGCCCGGTGTATATGCGACATCCAGCGTCCGGTCGGCGAGCGTAAGCGTCTCCCCGCCACGGACCACGTTCAGATTATCTTCCGGTACGCCCTCTACAGCGCCCCAGAGGCGGTCCATGTCGGCCCCGTAGATGCGGCGGGCGCTCCTCAGCAGACGCGACGGATCGTGCACATGAGGCGCACCGATCCGGTGGACCACCACCTGAAGCCCGGGGTGCTGCTTCACGAGCGTGCCGGTCGCCCCGGCATGATCCAGGTGGATGTGGGTCAGCAGCACCGCGTGCACATCGCCCAGCGTGTAGCCATGCGCGGCCAGGCCATCCAGCAGCCCATCAATCGCTGTGGTCGGCCCGGGGTCGACAAGCAGCAGCCCCTCCGCTGTTGGAAGGACGGCTGTGGCAATCAGATGGGGCGTCTGCTGATACTGCAGATCAACCCAGAAATAGGAATCGGTGGCCATGGCAAAAAGAGCGCAAACGGACGAATGAAGGAGGCATCAGGACGGGTAGACGGGCCTCGGTGGGGCGGAAATGAGGAACCGCTCTACGCCCGGGATCGACAGCACGAGGTCGGCGCCGAAGGCCGTGGCGGGCGTCTGGAAGCCTGGCGTACCAACGCCATCCAGCGTGCGCCCGGCCGCTTCCGTGGCGGCCGCTGCGGTGAAGGCATACCCCTCCGGCCCGTAGAGCAGGCCCTCGGCAAACGTGCCGTCGTCCGCCGTTGCGCAGCCCCAGACGCGGGTGCGGCCGGTGGTGCGCGTCTCTTCGTCAGGCCCCGCGGGCTGGCGGTCTACCCACCAGTGCAGCAGGCGCTTCACCGAGCGCTGGCGGGCAAGGGGCGCGGCCAACCGGAGCCCCTTCATAGCGCGGATGGTCTGCTGCGGCAGCCGTGCGTAGGTGGTGATATTGGGGATACCGGTGCTGTAGTACGCGGTGGCTACGTCGCCCCATGGAATGGAGGCCACCGTAACCGGCCCGTCGCCAAAGTCTACCTGGCGCGTACGATGGGCCGGCGGCACGCGTTGGATGTACCCATCGCGCCGGACCGCCCCGCCCTCGCCGGCCTGCTCCACGGCGGTGTGGGCGGTCCCCTGCGATACGCCCCCGAGGCCTTCAAACGCAAGCTCCAGCTCCGTAGCCCGCGGCTGCTGCTCCTTCAACCACCGCGCAAGGCAGTCCGTAGGTACCACGTCGAAGCCCACGCCGGGCACTACCATGATGCCGGCCTCCCTGGCCAGCGCTGATTGGGCAGCCAGCGCCTGAAACACCTGGATCTCGCCCGTGATGTCGAGGTAGTGCGTGCCGGTACGCAGGCATCCTTCCAGCATGCGCTGCGCGGTATGGATGAACGGCCCCGCGCAATGAAGCACGGCCGAGACCTGCCCGAGGGTGGCGTCAAGCGCGGCGCGGTCGCCCAGGGTGAAGGCCACGTGGGGCAGGTTGTGCGGCTCGGCTACGGCCGCCAGCTTGCTCGCATCCCGCCCGCCCAGCACAGGGCGCCAGCCGCGCGTTAGGCACTCCTCTACGATGAGTTGCCCTGTGTAGCCATACGCGCCGTATATGAGCAGCGGTGTCTGCCGGGTGCTCGGGGTGTTCTGTTGAAGGTCAGTTGCGGCCATGGACTTTGCGTATCCGATTATTGATATTGGTCACCGTTTGTTTTCATCCTTCGCCTGCAGCCCTCCCTTATGCTTGCGCTCACCGCCCGCTACCCCCGCCGCCGTGCATTTATTACTGGCGCCGCCTCTGGGCTGGGGCTGGCTCTCGCCGAAGAACTCGCGCGCGATGGATGGCGCATCGGGTTGGCCGATGTGCAGGAGCATCGGTTGCAGCGTGCAGCCCTGCAGGTGCGGGCCCTGGGCGGCAATGCCACGCCGTACCTGCTTGACGTAACCGACGCCGCGGCGTTTCACGAGACGGCCCAAACTTTTGTAACGGCCCACGACGGCGTCGATCTGGTCATCAACAATGCCGGGATTGCCACGGGCGGCTGGTTCGACGAAACGTCGCTCGCAGACTGGGAAGCCACGCTGGACGTCAACCTGCGCGGGGTGCTGCATGGGTGCCAGTCGTTCGTCGCGCCCCTCCTGCGCCAGGGACAGGGGCACCTCATCAACATCGCCAGCCTGGCCGCCGTCGCAAACGCCCCGATGATGTCCGCCTACAACGTCTCAAAAGCAGGCGTGCGATCCCTCTCCGAGACGCTTTACCACGAGCTCGGACCACAGGGCGTGGATGTGTCAGTGGTACTGCCCGCGTTTTTTCGCTCGGCGCTTGCTGACGGCGCCCGCGGATCCGTTCAGGCACAGGATCTAACGCACAAGCTGGTCAATGAATCCGGCAGCAGCGCCGCGGACGTCGCCGCCCACCTCCTGCGCGAAGCCGCGCACGCGCCGCTTCATATCTGCTATCCACGGTCATCCCGGCTCTTCTGGTGGTGGAAGCGGTTGGCCCCGGCGCACTACCATCAAACGCTACGTAGCCGCGCCGCCCACCTCTACCGCCGCAGGGTACAATCGCAACCCCGTACTTCCCCGGCCACCGCGTGAGCCCGCACCTTCATGCGCTGGCTCCCCAACGTCCTCGGGCGCCAAACACCTCAGTTGATGAGGGCCTGGAATTTCGTGGCCATGGCCATAGAGCCCTTGATCTTGAGCTTACCCTGCATCATCAGCATCATGGGGTTGGCCTTTCCATTGTTGACGGCCAGCCAGTGAGCGGCGGTGGTTTTCACGACCACGTCGGGGTTCTCGTGCCTGCCTTCCTCTACAGCAAGGTCTTGGTCACGAATGGTGATGGCGTACTCTCCACCGCCATCGCCACCGAGGCTCAACTGTACGGTGCCATCAAGTCCGGCCGCTTTGTTGGGGTCAAAGTTTTCCTCATACGACGAGAGGACTTCTGGAATGCTTGTATACATGCAAGATGGTGAGGTGCGGGAGGGAAACAGGGGGGATGGCACACAGCATGTGTAGCATACTATGTATCCCCCAAGGATGCAACCAGCCGCAACACGTTTGGTCCTATCTGGCATGACAACTATCCCCACATGAGACCACCACGGGCGCATACAAGAGGACACCCGGCGGCGCGGCACTACGCTTTTTTGCTGGGCATCCCGTATGCTTACGGTCCCATCACTGCACGCTCCCATCATCTGCCTTCCCCCTATGCTTCATCGCTCCATGCCCTCGCGCGGCCTCTCGTTTGTTGGCCTCCTGCTCCTTTCCGCCCTCTTGCTGACAGGCTGTGAACCAGACGCTCCCGACGACACCAGCACTACCGCTGACGCTACCGACGAACCGACAGACGAGCGTCCGGCCGACGACTGGTGGGCGACGATGCAGGCGCACTGCGGCAACGCCTACCCGGGCGGGTTGACGCTGGAGCCCGAGGGTGATGAGATGCTGGATGGCGACGAGCTCCTCATTGCCCACTTCCGCGTCTGCGAGGAGGATCGGATGGAAATCCCATTCCACATCGAAACCGACGACGGCTGGGACCGCTCCCGCACGTGGATCCTGACCCGGCACGACGACCGCCTGGAGCTCCGGCACGACCACCGCAAGCCCGATGGCTCGGACGATGAGGTGACCATGTATGGCGGCTTTACCACCGGTCCCGGCTCGGCTGAACGGCAGGAGTTTCTGTCGCAGGAACGCACCGAGGAAACCGGCATCTGGCGCGGCTGGCGCCTGGAGGTAGAGGCCGGGGACCGCTACACCTACGGCACGGTGCGCGATGTAAACTGGAGCTGGCGGGTAGACTTTGACCTCTCCGACCCGATGGATGACCCTCCGCCCGCCCCCTGGGGTCACGAAGAAGACGCATAGGGCACCACGCGTTCGGCGTACCACCGCCTCTGTGCCTGCGCCTTTGCGGTGCAGCACATCAGTGTATGGATGAAGCCCGTCGCTTGCATGCCGGCGATGGGAGCCCTACTATCTGATATCCTACCTCCTGGTACCTTCCCCTGCTCATCGGTCGCCTGCCGCTTATGGAAACGATCATCGAATGGCTGATCCGCCTGGATGTGATGGTGGCGGTCGTGGTGCTGATCTTATTTCCGTTGGTCTTCCTGGGGGTGGCCCTGCGGGATGCCACCGTCGCACGGCGGATGCTGGTGTACTGGCGGGTCTCCTCACTGCTGGCCATCACGGTGTACCTGTTGAGCGCAGAACTTGCCGTAGGGTACCTCACAGGATTTCTGGCGCTGCTGTTCATCCCGGCCGCCGTCTGGATGGGGGATGCTATCTATCATCCGCCGGATAGTCGCCTACCTGGCGCCTCGCGCCTCCGGGCCGTGTATCGGGGGTGGCGCTGGGTCGTGACGGGTCTGTGCGCGTTCAGCATCCCCCTCATCATGCCCGCTCTGCCGTGTGTGGTCGGTGGCGGGCCCAACCTGTTTTGTGATCTGTGGTTTGCGCTACCGGAGGAGTACTTCACCTTCGTGCACGGCGAGGCGGACCCCACCATCTGGGGCTGGATCGCTGTCGGCGCACTGCCCGTCTATGGCCTCTATCTCGCATTCTCGGCTGTGACGTGGTACCAGCGCACCACCTCGTAGCAGCGGCGACAGGAGGCCGCTATTCCAGCACCTGCCCATGTGGCTACCCTACAGAAAGAGGTCCGGCTGGAGCTCATTGTCCGGGTTGACGGCGTAACTCGTCAGGTCGGTGATGCCCGCCTCACGCAGCACCTCTTCGTCGATAAAGAACTGCCCGGTGGCGTCCGTGCTCGGCTGGCGCAGGATCTCGTAGGCCGCGTCGGCTACAATGGCCGGTTGGCGTGACGCCTGCACCATCGCCTCTCCCCCGAGCAGATTGCGCACCGCAGCCGTGGCGATCGTCGTCTTCGGCCAGAGGGCGTTTACGGCGACCCCCGCATCCTTGAACTCGGCCGCCATGCCCATCACGCACATGCTCATGCCGTACTTGGAGATCGTGTACGCCACATGCTGCCCAAACCAGCGCGGCTCCATGTTGAGGGGCGGCGACATCGTCAGGATGTGCGGATTTTCGGCCTCCAGCAAATGCGGCAGGCACGCCCGGGACGTGGCAAACGTGCCCCGCGTGTTCACCTCCTGCATGAGGTCGTACCGCTTCATCGGCGTATCGAGCGTGCCGGCCAGGTAGATGGCACTGGCATTGTTGATGCAAATGTCGATGCCCCCAAACGTGTCAACGGCTTCGGCAACGGCTTCTTCAATCTGCTCTTCAAACCGGATATCTACCTTACACGCCAGGCTTTGCCCGCCCGCCTCCTCCACAGCTTCGGCGGTGGTGTAGATGGTACCGGGGAGATCGGGATGCGGCTCGGTGGTTTTAGCCGCGATAACAATGTTGGCACCATCGGCAGCGGCGCGGAGCGCAATAGCTTTTCCAATGCCGCGGCTCGCGCCGGTGATGAAGAGGGTCTTGCCGTTAAGGTCAGCCATAAGAAGATCTAAAAAGAGAGGGAAAGGGTCAGGAGCCGGTGAAGGTGGGCGGGCGCTTCTCGAAAAAGGCGGTGAGCGCTTCGCGCAGGTCATCAGAGGGCAGAAAGGCCGCATTGTGCAGGGCCACGCGCTCCAGCCCCTCCTGTTCATCGGCGCGGCGCGCGGCGCGAAGCATCTTTTTGGCGCCTTGGACAGCCTGTGGTGCATTGGCGGCGATGCGGTCCGCCAGGGCCTTCGCCCCGACCTGCAGCGCGGCCCGGTCGTCAAACACGTCGTTTATGAGCCCGATCGTCTGCGCCTGTGCCGCATCAATGTCGCGCCCCGTGTACACAAGCTCGGCCACGTGGCCTTCTGGGATGATGCCGCGCAGGCGCTGCAGGGTCCCGAGGTCGGGCACCATCGCCATGCGGGTTTCGCGCACCGAGAACACGGCGTCGGCCGCAGCCAGGCGCAGGTCGCAAGCCGTAATGAGGTCGACGCCGGCCCCAATACAAGGGCCATGAACTGCTGCAATAACGGGCTTCGGGCAGTCAGCCACCGCAGTGAACGCTTCCTGCATGCGCTCGATCTGCTGCAGGAGGCGCTGCCGCTCGGCAGCCGAAGGAGGCGGCGGGGCGGCCGTCGGATCTGCCCCAGCACCAAGCAAGAGGGGGGCCATCTCCTGCAGATCCAACCCCGCGCTGAAGACCGCCCCAGCGGCAACCAGGATCACCACGCGGGTGTCAGCATCGGTGGTGCACTGCTGCATCACCTCTGGGAAGTCGGCCCAGAACGCCGGGCCAAAGGCGTTTTTCCGCGCGGGGCGATCCAGCGTGACCGTGGCCACGTGATCCGATTGGTCCAGCGACAACACCTCAGAAGCAAAGGACATTATGGGCGCAGCATAAACGGGGGATGGAAGCGCTTCAGCAACAAACGTACGGATTTAACTTAACAGTGTAAACCAAGGCGCTACGATTCTGTGCGTGTCTGTTGGCGCACGGGTCGTGGTTTCCCTCTGGCCGATGGTGCGATCAGACGCACGACCGGTGTTCTTCTGACCTTACGTCCTGCACGCCATGAACCCCTTTCGACAACCGCCTCCTGCCCTTGGCCATCAGTACACGGACGATCGCGTGTTGCAGGCCTACCTGCAGCGCATGCTGCCCGAGGAGCGCCAGAAGGCCCTCACACCAGCCCTGATGACGCTCGGGGAAGCCGCCGGGGGCTGGTTGTACGATTTGCAGCTTAAAGACTATGCCGCCGAGCCCACCCTCACCCGCTACAGTCCGTGGGGCGAGCGCATCGACCGTATTGACGTGACGCGCGTCTGGCAGGAAGCCGAGCCGTTGGCTGCTACGCACGGCCTCGTGGGCCGGGCCTACGCCGCGGATGCCGATGCGCACGCCCGCGTCGAGCAGATGGCGCTGGCGTACCTCTTCATCCCCTCGACCGACATCTTTGGCTGTCCGCTGGCCATGACGGATGGCGCGGCGCGTGCGCTGTTGGCCTCGGGAAACAAGGCCCTTATCGACTGCGCGGTGCCCCACCTCATCAGCCGCGACCCAGCCACGTTTTGGACAAGTGGGCAGTGGATGACGGAGCTCCCGGGGGGCTCTGATGTAAGCCGCACGGAAACCGTGGCCCGGCAAGATGCCGACGGCACCTGGCGCCTCTACGGGCGCAAGTGGTTTACCTCGGCCGTCACCTCGCAGATGGCGCTGGCACTGGCCCGCCCGGAAGGTAACGACGACAATAGCAACGGCCTCGCCCTCTTCTACGTGGAGCTCCGCGATGCTGACGGGCGGCTGCAGGGCCTAACCGTTAACCGCCTCAAAGAGAAGCTCGGCACGCGTAAATTGCCCACTGCGGAGCTTACGCTCGACGGCCTGCGCGCGACGCCGGTGGCGGGACTCACCGGAGGGGTGCGTGCCATCGCGCCGATGCTCAACATAACGCGCACATGGAACGCGGTGACGGCGGTGGCCCTCATGCGCCGCGGGCTGGCGTTGGCACGTGACTACGCCAGCAAGCGGCAGGCGTTTGGGCATCCGCTGGCCGAGTTGCCCCTGCACGCCGACACGTTAGCCGGGCTGCAGGCCACCTACGAGGGCGCGTTTCATCTGACGTTTCGCACAGTCGAGTTGCTGGGAGCTGAAGAGCACGGCACTGCCGCAGTCGCCCCGCTACTGCGGCTGCTTACGCCCCTGAGCAAGCTTACCACCGCACGTCAGGGGGTGGCTGTAGCCAGTGAGATTGTGGAAGCGTTTGGCGGCAACGGCTATGTGGAAGACACGGGCATCCCCCCGCTGCTCCGCGACATGCAGGTGCTGTCCATCTGGGAAGGCACCACGAACGTGCTGTCGCTGGACGTGCTGCGGGCGCTGCAGCACACCAACGGGCTGGCGCCGCTGCAGGACGAGCTGCAGCGCTGCCGCGCAGCCGTCACCAGCCCCGAGCTAACGCCCTGTATGGAAGCGGCGACGGAGGCGTTCGCTGCGGCAGCTGACTGGCTCGCGGAGGCGCAGCAGGCCGGTTCGGGTACGCTACAGGCCGGGGCGCGCCGCTTTGCCCTTACGCTGGGGCACGCGCTGGAGGCGGCGCTGCTGGCCCGGCATGCCCAGTGGCGCCTGGACCACGACGGCGATGCCCGGGCCGCAACCGCTGCGCAGCGCCTCGCCGCCGAGGGCCTGAACCATCTTCACCGACAGCGCGATCGCCCGGCCACGCAGGCCCTGGCGATGGATACCCCCCTGCCCCACGCGGCTACAGCTGAGGCAATGCACTAACCCGCTGCCGTCCACATTAAACAGCCTCGGCACAAGAACCGGGCAACGGCGCACCACCCAAAGCGGAGCCCAAAATAAAAGCTGCGGCGCGAAACCCTGTGAGGGGCTCCGTACCGCAGCTTTCCCTATTACAACGATTTCTTTGTAACGATGAGTTGAACCAGGGTTGCAGCCCGTCGCGATTATTTGCCACAAACCGTTGCTATTTCCCTGTTTGTGCGCCGAAGCGCTCTATTCAAACTGCGCCATTTCGGTAGAGCCCTCCATGGCGCCCGTGCTGGACGTACCGCCGGTGATCACATCGCGCACGGCGTCAAAGTATCCCGTGCCTACTTCGCGCTGGTGCTTGGTGGCCGTGTAGCCTTCGGACTCCAGCGCAAACTCCGCTTGCTGGAGCTCCGAGTAGGCCGCCATGCCCTCGTCGCGGTACCCTCTGGCGAGCGTAAACATGCTGTGGTTGAGTGCATGGAATCCGGCGAGCGTGACGAACTGGAACGCATACCCCATGGCACCCAGCTCACGCTGGAATTTCTTGAGGGTCGCGTCGTCCAGGTGCTGCTTCCAGTTGAACGAGGGGGAGCAGTTGTAGGCCAGCATCTGGTCCGGATACTCTTTGTGAATCGCCTCGGCAAACGTCTTGGCCTGCTCCAGATTCGGGTTGGAGGTCTCCATCCATAGGAGGTCAGCATACGGCGCATAGGCCAGGCTGCGGGCAATGCAGTAGTCCATGCCATTATCGATATGGTAGAAACCCTCTGCTGTCCGCTCCTCGCTGGCGATGAACGGATGGTCGCGCTCGTCAATATTGCTGGTGAGCAGCGTCGCGCTGTCGGCGTCGGTGCGCGCCACGAGCAGGGTGGGCACGTCCATCACGTCGGCGGCCAGGCGCGCGGCGGTCAGCACACTGATGAACTGGTCGGTGGGCACCAGCACCTTGCCCCCGAGGTGGCCGCACTTTTTCTCAGCTGCGAGCTGGTCTTCATAGTGGACCCCAGCCGCTCCAGCATCGATCATCGCCTTCATGAGCTCAAAGGCGTTCAGCACACCGCCAAAGCCGGCCTCTGCATCCGCCATGATGGGCGCCATCCAGTACGTGTCCGTATCGCCCTCCGTGTGGGCGATCTGGTCGGCGCGGAGCAGCGTATTGTTGATGCGGCGCACCACCGACGGCACGCTGTCGGCCGGATACAGGCTTTGATCGGGGTACATCTGCCCGGCCAGGTTGGCATCGGCCGCCACCTGCCAGCCACTCAGGTAGATGGCTTTCAGCCCGGCCTTCACCTGCTGCAGGGCTTGTCCGCCCGTGAGCGCGCCAAGGGCGGGAATGTAATCCTCCTCGTGCAGAAGCTTCCAGAGGCGCTCGGCGCCTCGTTGGGCCAGGGTGTATTCTATCGGAAAGGTTTGTTGTAGACGCACGACTTCGGCTGCGTCGTAGGGACGCTCGACCTGCGCCCAGCGCGGGTCGGTGCTCCAGCGTGATTCCAGATCGGCGATGCGCTCGGCATCGGTGCGGGGGGTTCCATTTGAACGGGCTTCCATAGGGGACCTCTCAGCGTAAAAGGATGAGAACGTACGGGTAGTGTGGCCTTAAGCGGTAGCAGCGCGAAGGGCCGAGCGAAGGTCGGCACGCGCCACGCCAGCGGGTTCAGAGTGAAGGGTGAGGAAGGGACGAAAGGTGTCTTCGGTGAAAATGGCAGCGGCATCCTCCGCGGCGTTGCGGAAACGCCGGAGCTGCTCTTCAATGGCGTCATCGCGCTGCCCCTCCATCACCTCATGCACCTCTGCTTCGATGGTCTCCAGCTCCTCTGCAAACACCTGCCGGACCAGCTCCCGCGTCACGGTGGGGCCATCATCGAGCGAGATGTTGTGATAGAGCCATTGCCAGATCTGCGCGCGGGAGATTTCGAGCGTGGCGAGGTCTTCCATCAGATTATCCCACGCTACACATCCGATGTCCTCGTTCCAGCCCTTCATGTAGCCGATGCCTACGCGCACGTTTTTACGCAGGCCCGCCATGGTCTTCTCACCGGAAGAATCGGGCAGGAGGTCGGGCTGATCGTCAATGTCCGGGATCACGTCCAGCTGGTTCTTCTCCGTGAACGGCGCCATCGCGGGTTCGATGAAGTAGGGATGCGAAACCCAGCAGCCGTCGTGGCCAATGGACGACTCAAACTCTTTGTCCTCCACCACCTTGCGGGTCTGCTCCTCGCGCAATTCGGGCGTATTGCCCGGCGTAAAGGCCGCCATGCCGCCCATGCCGAAGGCGCCGTGGCGGTGGCAGATCTTGATGAGCAGCTCGGCATAGTTGCGCATCCAGTACCGGTTCATGCCAATGCTGCCGCGGTCCGCCATGATGTAGTCCTCATGCTCCATCAGCACCTTGATGTCGCTGAAGATCTTATCCCAGCGGCCGCCATTGAGCCCCGCCGCATGCTGACGGTACTCGTAGAGGATCTCTTCCATCTGGAAGGCGGCGGGCAGCGTCTCAATCAGAAAGGTGGCCTTAACGGTGCCTTCCGGGATTGAAAGCGCTTTTTGTGCTTCTAAAAAAAGTTGATTGAACCAGCGGGCTTCCAAGTAATGCTCAACCTTCGGCACGTAGTACTTGGGCGTCTTGTCCTGCTCCATGAGCGTCCGCGCCGTATGCACCATGCTCAGCACGAAGTCCAGCACAGCACCGCTGATGGGCGTGCCGTCCACGCGCAGGTTGGTTTCGTTGAGATGCAGCCCGCGGATGCGCACCATCAAAAGCGGCATGTCGTCAGGATCGAGCGCATAGTGCTTGGTATCCCCGTTGGACGTCGTCTTGCTGAAGGTGAGCGTACCGGCAGCAGCCTCGGCGACGTTCTGCACGCCCTGCATCACATTGCCCCAGGCCGGCTTCATTGAGTCCTCGAAGTCCAGCATGGCCGCATCGGCTCGGGCCCCATCGTCCGTGCGGCTAAGCATATTGATGACCATCTTCGGGTTGTTGACCGGCCCGGTGATCTCCACACGGCGCTGCAAGAGGTCGTCCGGCAGCGGAGCCACCTGCCAGTCGCCATGGGCATCCGGGTGCTCGTCAGCGGGCAGGAAGTCAGGTAACTCACCGGCATCGTAGGCGGCCTGACGCTCGCGCCGTGCGGCCAACAGTTCCTGCCGGCGCGGCTCCAGGGCACGGTGCACCTTGGCCAGGATCGACAGCGCGTCTGGCGTGAGGACCTGCTTGGCCTTCGGCGTCCAGGCCGCCTTGTTGATTTCGACGCCCGGCGCCAGGTCCGTCCACGAGACGGCGTCCTGCGGCGGGGCGGTTGGAGGGGAGGTAGACATAAGCGGCAGCGATCAGGTGACTGGGATGATAACAGTGGCAACATACCGCAGGCGAAATACTTGCGCAAGCGAAATTTCGCTGACAGCACACGTTATCCGTCAGATTAACTAAACAATCACAAAAAGCTGGCGTAGCTTTGAAAGAAGCATCACCCTACCCCTCCATCTATTTATCTCTTTATGGCTACCACTGCCGACCACCTGCGCTTCATTCTGGGGCTCAAACTCAAACATGAGCGCCTTGACCGGGGCCTCTCGCTAAAACAGGTGGCCGAGGAAGCAGGCCTGTCGATCTCCTATCTCAGTGAGATCGAAAAAGGACGAAAGTATCCCAAAACAGATAAAGTGCTGGACCTGGCGCGTGCCCTTGACGTCCCGTTCGATGACCTCATCTCCTTGCGCGTAGGCCCTACGCTCGACCCGCTCAAGCAGCTCTTCAGTTCTCCTCTGATTCAGGAGTTTCCGTTTGAGATGTTCGGGCTGGAGCAACAAGACGTGTTTGGGCTGATCACCGAAGAACCTCAGAAGGCCGGGGCGCTGATGCAGACGTTCCTGGAGATCGGCCAAATGTATAACGTGACGGTTGAGCATTTTCTGTTTGCCGCCTTGCGCTCGTATCAGCAGCTCCACAGCAACTATTTTGAAGACCTGGAAGCTGCAGCCACCGCCTTCCGCGAAGCCCGTGACTGGTCGGGAACGCCTACATCCGTACAAACGCTGCGGCAGTACCTCATCGATGCCTACGACTATCAGATCGACATGGACGCCCTTGCGGCCGATCCCGACCTGGCCAGTTTCCGGTCGGTGTACCGCACAAATGGGCGGCCGGTGCTGTACGTAAACAGCCAGTTGCTGCCCGCGCAACAGGCCTTTGTGTTTGCACGAGAGATTGGGTTTCAGGCATTGGGTTTACAGGAGCGCCCGACGACCTCCTCGCAGATCCGAGCCGAATCGTTTGACCAGGTCCTCAACAATTTTAAGGCCTCTTATTTTGCCGGTGCGCTGCTCATCGACCAAGAAACGTTCGTGGCGGACGTGGCGGACCTGTTCGCAGCCAAGACCTGGCAGCCTGATCGCTTGAGCGCGCTCGTGGACCGGCATCAGGCCACGCCAGAGATGATCTTCTACCGCCTCACGGAACTGCTGCCAGAGCGGTTCGCCCTGGAGGATATCTTCTTCATGCGGTTCTTCAACGAATCACACACCGACTACACGGTGATGAACAAGGCGCTCAACTTGTCGCCCGTCCCCATCCCGTACGGGCTGGGCATGGACGAGCACCACTGCCGCCGCTGGCCGGGGCTACAGCTGTTGCGCGACCTGCGCGCCTACCGCTCGAACGGCATGGAGACCCCACCTCCGGAAGCTCGGGCACAGCGCTCGCACTTTATGGAGCAGAATGCCGATTACTTTGTGCTCTCAATGGCCCGGCCGCTTTCACTAACGCCCGACACCCATTCGTGCGTGTCCATTGGCCTGCGCGTCGACGCGACGTTCAAAAAGACGGTCCGGTTCTGGAACGACCCGGGCTTGCAAGATCGGGAGGTGAACCTGACCTGCGAGCGCTGCCCCCTCCCACCCGAAGCCTGTACGGAGCGTGCCGCCCCGCCCACGCTCCACCGCGAGCGGGAGGCGCAAGCACGCAAGGAAGCAGCGCTCAACCGCCTGTTTACGAAGACGCAGCCTTCTGCCTCGTAGGCCGTCAGCCAGCCGCACCTAACGCGCTTCCGTAAGTTTCCGTGCGTTCGACGTCCACCACGGCGGAGCGCCTGCAATTCCGCGCTCCATCTACTATCTTCGCGGCGCGCCTTTTCTTCTTGAAACGGCGCCTTTCTGACGTTTACCGCATACCATTGCCTCTATCTTCATGATCATTAACGGCGCAGCATTTCTTATCACCGGTGGCGCTTCCGGACTTGGAGCCGCCGCCGCTACCCATCTTATTGAACAGGGCGCCTCCGTGGTGCTCGCGGACGTAAACACCGACGACGGCAAAGCGCACGCGAAGGCCCTGGGCGAACAGGCCATCTTCGTGGAGACTGATGTCACTGACGCCGACCAGGTGCAGCAGGCCATCGACATTGGCGTGGAGGCCTTTGGCGGGTTGAACGGTGCGCTTAGCTGCGCAGGCGTGGTGCTGGCCCGCCGTACCCTGAGCAAGCATGGCGCGCACGACCTGGAGAGCTTCTCGCGCGTGGTCCAGATCAACCTCATCGGCACCTTCAACGTGGCCCGCCTGATGGCGCCCGTCCTGGCTGAAAATGAGCCCAACGACGAGGGCGAGCGCGGCGTGCTGGTGAACGTTGCCTCCATTGCGGCTTTCGACGGGCAGATCGGGCAGGCCGCCTACGCGGCGTCCAAAGGGGGCATTGTAAGCATGACGCTCCCCCTGGCCCGCGACCTGGCACAGAACGGGATTCGTGTGATGGCCGTGGCGCCGGGCATCTTTGATACGCCCATGATGGCCAGCCTGCCGGATGAGGCGCGCGCATCGCTGGGCCAGCAGGTCCCCTTCCCCTCCCGCCTCGGCGACCCGGCGGAGTTTGCCCAGCTGGCCGGTGCCATCATTACCAACCCGATGCTGAACGGTGAAGTGATTCGCCTCGACGGCGCCATCCGTATGGGCCCGCGGTAATCTAAGGCAAGAACCCCCGCCCCATGCTGCTTTTGCCAGCCCTTGCGGAACCGGTAATGGCCTGGTACTTTACGGTCTACCAAGATTACGAAAGTACCCGGCGGATTTACCAAATGTCTTCTGCACGGAACGTATGGGATGCAGCATGCGGGTGGGGATTTTTTCTCCCTGCCGTACTGCTCTGGGTCCTTGGCGTATTACCTGTGGCGGGCCAGGTTGCCGATGCCGACGCGCTGTGCACACCGCGTGCTGCACAGACGGGCAACAATGCAACGCTGGTGGTGCCCGCCGACGTTGTGCATACGAAGGGGGGCTTTGCCCTCCAACCTGGCGACTCCATCGCAGCCTTCACGCCGGACGGGCTGTGCGTCGGAGCCACGTCGTGGACCGGCGAAAACATCGCTTTAACGCTCTGGGGCAACGATGGAATGACCCAGAGCGTCGACGGGCTGCAGTTGGGCGAGCCCTTCAGCTTGCGCATCTGGAGCCATACGCTCGGACGCATCCTGGACGATGACCAGGCGGCGATTGCCCTCCAGCTCTCGGACGAGCGGCCGCACTACCGCTCAGCCTCTACCTACACGCCCGACGCGATCTATGTGGTGAAGCGCCTGGAGGTCGCCCTCTCACACGACGGGTGAGTAGGGCATGTTACCCACGCGGGGGTACCGCTCCATGAGCGCTCGCCTCCCGACGGTATGGAAGTTGAAATACGGGATGGCGTTCGTTCCCGCCTTCCATTCGTTTCCTACCGGCTATGGTGCGTCTCATCTACGCGCTCCCTCTGTGGCTACTCATCAGCGCTACATGGGGGCTCCCGGCTCACGCGCAGACCCATTTCACGTCCTGTGCGACGAGTTCCAGTGTCACTGCGACGGTTATTCTACCTGCCGATACGGCCCCCTCACTCGACGGCCAGCCGCTGCCCGAAGGCACCGAGATCGCGGCCGTCACGCCGGAGGGACTCTGCGCTGGCATAGGCATCTGGGATGGCAATAGCCTGGGCCTCACGCTCTACGGGCGGGATGAATTGCCCAACGGCACCACGCTGCCCGGCTTTGAGGTCAACGATCCTCTACGCTTTGAGGTGTGGACAGACGGCCTCGAGGCGCCCCTGGGTGATGAACAGGTGGCGATTACCTTCACCGCTGAAGCGACTTATCTTCAGGAGGAAGGCACGTTTGTGCCGAACGGGATCTACAAGCTGGGGATGTTTGCCAGCACCACCCCGCCTCCGCCAGTAGCCGGCGACTGCGCCGTCCCCGACATCACGGAAACGGTTGACGGAGAAACCATCACCTTGACGATAACCGATCCGGAGGGCCTGCAGACGATTGCCTTCGTGGATCCGGATAGCAAGCCGGCCCTGCAAAACCTGATCGCGAGCAGCGATTCCGATCGCCTCGTCACCACCGACGGGCTCTGGTGGAGCGTTCTTTTTGATGAAGAAAGCGACGATCCGGTGCTGTCGACACCACTCACGGAAGCGGCCCTGACGTTGACAAAGGAGAACCCGGACGAGCCGGAGGTAGCGTACTTCGTGCGGGCAACCAACACCTGTGGTGCCGTGCTGGATCTGGACCCGGTGCACCAGCTCGAAGCCGCACCTGAGGTGGTAGCCCTGAACCCGCTGTACCCCAACCCCGCGCAGTTCGAAATCAACGTGGACGTTGAGCTTCCCGAAGCGACGGATCTGCGGGTGCGCGTGTACGATGTCCTCGGGCGCCCCGTAGCCACCCTCGTCGATGGCCCCAAAACCGCCGGACGCCACACCATCACGTGGCAGCCCGACCGGCGCCTCAGTGCAGGCGTCTACCTGGTACGCCTCACCGCCGCCGGTAGCAGCCACACACGCAAGGTCACGTTGGTGCGGTGAAGGTTGGCTCACAAGCGCGTCGCGCGGCTACCAATGCCGTCTCTTCAAGCAACCCCTGCGTGCTTTCTCCGAAAGGTGGGCATGGCCTAAGCCAAAAGCTACCCAAGCTTTAGCTATAGAAGCAACAAAATCGGCCGTACGCGCCTAACTTTGCACGCTGTTCGCCGATACCTCATCGGCAAGGCGGCAACAGCGCCTGAATTGATGCGTGTGTAAGCGCCGCACAAGCAACCGCTGAACGTTTTTTATCACTGTACAGTTAAGGGACTGGGGTATGAAAGTAACGATTGTAGGCACGGGCTATGTGGGCCTGGTATCCGGGACGTGTTTCGCTGAGATGGGTAACAACGTGGTGTGCATCGACATCGACGAGGCCAAGGTCGATCAGATGCGCGCCGGGCAACTCCCCATCTATGAGCCGGGGCTGGAGCTCTTCTTTGAGCGCAACCTGAAAGATGAGCGCCTCACGTTTACCACCTCGCTTGAGGAGGGCGTAAAGCACGGCGACGTGATTTTTCTGGCGCTGCCTACCCCGCCCAGCGAAGATGGCTCGGCCGACCTCTCCTACGTGATGGGCGTGGCGCAGCAAATTGCGGAGATGCAAGCCGCCGACCCGGCCATCGGGTACAAGGTCATCGTCGACAAAAGCACCGTACCTGTTGGCACCGCCGACAAGGTGACGGAGGTGATGGAAAGCGCCGGCCTCTCCCGGGGCGAGCACTTCGACGTCGTTTCCAACCCCGAATTTCTGCGGGAAGGCGTGGCGGTCGACGACTTCATGAAGCCCGAGCGTGTGGTGATCGGTACGGATAGCGAACAGGCCTCCGACATCATGACGCAGCTCTACGAGCCGTTCGTGCGGCAGGGCAACGCGATTCTCACCATGGACGCCCGCTCAGCCGAGATGACGAAGTACGCCGCTAACTCGCTACTGGCGACGCGGATTTCTTTCATGAACGAAATTGCGAACGTCTGTGAGCGCGTCGGCGCCAACGTGGACGACGTCCGCATTGGGATTGGGCAAGACAGCCGCATCGGCAAACGCTTTCTCTACTCGGGGATCGGATTTGGCGGGAGTTGCTTCCCGAAGGACGTACAGGCCCTGCACCGCACGGCCCGCGCCAATGATTACGACTTCAAGGTGCTGGATGCCGTCCTGGCTGTCAACGACCGGCAGCGGGTGCGCCTTGCAGAAGATGTGGTCGCTCATTTCGATGGTGACCTTGAGGGCAAGCGCATTGGCGTTTGGGGACTGGCCTTCAAGCCCAACACGGACGACATCCGAGAGGCGCCCTCGCATATCATCATCCGTCATCTACAGGAGCACGGCGCCAAGGTGCAAGCCTTCGACCCCGAAGCAATGGGCACGACGCGCGAGGTGCTGGGCGATACCATCATCTACGCGGCCGACGCCTACTCGGCTCTCGATGAGGTTGACGCCCTCGTCATCTGCACCGAATGGCACGAATTCCGCCGGCCTGACTTCATGAAGATGCATCGGCGCATGAAGCAGCCGCTGGTCTTCGATGGCCGCAACGTCTACCATCCCGAGCGCATGGCGGAGCTTGGCTTCGAATACTACTCCATTGGGCGGCCCCACTTTGCGCCCACCAAAGAGCCGGCCGCTTCGCTCATGGACGTGGACGTGTCCAACGAGCAGCCCGCATAGCGCGCTCCGCCCGGCTTCCCCATAGGAGGCCGGGCATTTTTCTGTTGCTCCCACCTGTTCTCCTACTCTGCCATGTCTTCCGCAACTCCTCGCACGCTCATTACCGGTGGCGCCGGCTTTCTCGGTTCGCATCTATGCGAACGCTTTCTGGCTGAAGGCCATCACGTCATCTGCATGGATAACCTCATCACGGGGTCGGCCAATAACATCGCCCACCTGATGGGCCACGAGCGCTTCGAATTCGTCAAGCTGGACGTGACCACCTTCATTTACGTCCAGGGCGAGCTCGACTATGTGCTGCACTTCGCCAGCCCCGCCTCGCCCATCGACTACCTGAAGCTGCCCATCCAGACGCTCAAGGTGGGGGCGCTGGGGACGCACAAGGCCCTCGGCCTGGCCAAGGAGAAGAACGCACGGCTGTTGCTGGCCTCCACCAGCGAGGTGTACGGCGACCCACTCACCCACCCGCAGAAGGAGAGCTACTGGGGCAACGTCAATCCCGTAGGCATGCGGGGGGTGTACGACGAAGCCAAACGCTTTGCCGAAGCCATGACCATGGCCTACCACCGGTACCACGAGGTGGAAACGCGCATCGTCCGGATCTTCAACACGTACGGCCCACGTATGCGCCTGGACGACGGCCGCGCCCTCCCCACCTTTATGAAGCAAGCCCTGATGGGCGATCCGATTACGGTGTTTGGGGATGGCAGCCAGACGCGTAGCTTCTGCTACGTGGACGACCTCGTGGAGGGCATCTACCGCCTGCTGCTGAGCGACGAGCCGGAGCCCGTCAATGTGGGCAATCCGGACGAGATCTCGATTCTGGATTTCGCCAAGGAAATCATCGAACTTACAGACAGCAGCAGCGAGATTGTGTTTAAGCCGCTGCCGAAGGATGACCCGCAGGTGCGTCAGCCGGACATCAGCCGGGCAAAGGAGGTGCTGGGCTGGACGCCCTCGTACGACCGGGCGGAGGGGCTGCGCAAGACGCTATCGTACTTTGAGGAGCAGATCGCCAAGCGGGAAACGGCGGAGGCGTAAGCTCTCTCAGCCGCCGCCATCCTATTCGTTGTGGTCCGGCGAAGCGTCGTACCGTGGCAGGTCGCTGGCGGGCACGGCGTTGAGCATAGGCGCCGCTGCGTCTTTTGCGGAGAGTGTAGGCGCCTCCACCGGCCAGTCAATCCCCAGCCGCGGGTCATCCCAGCGGATGCTCCGCTCGTGTGCCGGTGCATAGGTGCGGCTACACTTGTAGTGAAAGTGCACCTCGTCGGTAAGCGCCATGAAGCCGTGTGCAAAGCCCGCCGGTACGAACAATTGTTGTGGGGTCTCGGCGGAGAGCTCGGCGCTAACCCACTGCCCGAAGCGCGGACTGCCGCGGCGGACGTCCACCACGACGTCAAACACACGCCCCTGCAGCACGGTGACGAGCTTGGCCTGCCCCTGCGGATACTGGAAGTGCAGCCCGCGGAGGACGTGCCGGGCCGAGACGGACAGGTTGTCTTGCACAAAGGAGACGTCGAAACCTGCGTCGGCGTAGGTGTCAGCACGCCAGAGCTCCATGAAGTGGCCACGGTCGTCCGCATACGCCTCCAGCGAGAGCAGGCGTACTTCCGGCAAAGCCAGCGGTTGGATAATCATGTGAGCGGGGATGAGCGGGATGAGGAAGGAGCAGGGTTGTCGATCAGGGACTGGAGGTACGCCCCGTACTGGTTGCCGGCCAGCGCATGGGCCTGCCGGAGCACCTGCTCGGCGTCGATCCAGCCTGCGCGGTAAGCAATCTCCTCAAGGCACGCAATCTTGAGCCCCTGGCGCTCCTCTACCGTCTGGATGAAGGTGGAGGCCTGCAACAGGGACTCGTGGGTGCCCATATCCAGCCACGCCATCCCCCGCCCCATCAGCTCCACATGCAGCGCGCCGGCCGCGAGGTAGTGGCGGTTCACGTCGGTAATCTCCAACTCGCCGCGGTCGGAGGGCGTCAGGTTCGCGGCGATGTCAGCGGCCTGCGTATCGTAGAAGTACAGGCCTGTCACTGCATAGTTGGAGCGGGGGGCGTCCGGCTTCTCCTCGATGCTCAAGGCCCGGTGGTCGTCATCAACTTCCACCACCCCATACCGGCGCGGGTCGCGCACATGGTAACCGAAGATAGTGGCTCCGGTCGTGCGCTCCTGGGCACGCCGCAGCAGGTGCGTCAGGCGATGACCGTAAAAGACGTTATCCCCCAAGATCAGCGCGACGGGGTGCCCGTCAATGAACGACCGGCCAAGGGTAAGCGCCTGGGCAATGCCAGCAGGGCGCTCCTGCACCTGATAGGATAGCGCGATGCCCCATTGCGACCCATCGCCCAGCACGTCAGCAAACCGCTCCTCGTCCCGGGGCGTGGTGATGATACACAGGTCGCGGATGCCGGCGAGCATCATCACCGAAAGCGGGTAGTAAATCATTGGCTTGTCGTACACCGGCAGCAACTGCTTGCTAATCCCGCGCGTGAGCGGATACAACCGCGTGCCCGCGCCACCTGAGAGAACCAGTCCTTTTCGTGCCATGCACTTCGCTCGTTTTTTGTGTACAAAACCGGTTGATGCGTCCTGCACCTTTACGGTGCCTCCGGTGGGCCGTTCTGTGTAAAGACGGATTCACAGTTGTAACATCCATCTTTTTCTGGTGCGCGGCTATAATAATCACCCTTCGCCTCACGTTTTGCAAGCGCAGTGTGGGTCTCCATACACGCACTGCAGCATCGGTATTCCCGGTGCCATTATACCTATGGAAAAGGCCCGGTATCTGTGGTGGGTATACCGGGCCTTTCTGTATGTGTGCGTCATTTTCTCAGCCCACCTGCAGTTCCCCGTGTACGCACCCGGCGAGGATGGGGCACCGCATACGCATGGCCCAACCCCCGAAGTTTAGGTAGCGCATCTGATACGGCTTCGCAGGGAGGATCCTGCAAGCCACGCGGTGCGACTCAAACTTTTTTCGGCTTCCGATTT
>LKNB01000109.1 GCA_001564055.1 Rhodothermaceae bacterium Tc-Br11_B2g6_7 | reverse complement strand
CGGGACGACATCGGCGATAGGGGCGTGCAGGTCTACGAGGCCATCCGTAGCAGCAGCCCATGCCAATAGCCCGGAAAACGACTTGGTGCCGCTCGCCAGCATATGCGGCCGATCCAGCGGATACCCATTTTGCCCTTCGGAGAGCACCACCTCCCCCTTTTCGTAAATGATGATCGCATCGCCGGCCTTCTCTGCCGAATACGCCACAGCCATTGCGTGGCGGTCGTCCGATGCCGGCGTCTCGTTAAGATCAGGCGCGGGTGGCGAGGTGCATCCCACAGATAGGAGCAGGAGCACGAGTGATAGTAGGTGTGCACGTCGCATAGCCGTCTGTGCTTGATGGTTGAGTCTACAGGAGAAGCCGCAGCGCGGGCGGGTGAGGTCACGCACCCGTACGTCGTATCCCGGCTGCACCGTGATTGGTTGGGGTACGGCCAGAGAAAAAGGCCATACCCCAGTAAAGCCATACCCCAGTAAAGCCATACCCCAGTAAAGCCATACCCCAGTAAAGCCATACCCCAGTAAAGCCATACCCCAGTAAAGACGTATCATGATACGTCTCCACCTCCACCTCCACCTCCACTACCACCTCCTCCACCACAGAAAGCCCTTATCTACCATCTACCGTGCTGCCTCCAGGTCCTCCGCATCCATCCCTGAACCCCGCCCGAGGTGTCGGTCGAACCAGGCGATGATGCGTGGAGTCACGTCCATCAGCAGCCGGGGCTCCTGTGGGCTATGCGGGGTGCGGGGGTAGAGGGCGAGCTCTGTGGAGACGTCCTGGCGCTTGAGCGCGCGGTAGAATTCCTGGCCCTGGCCCAGCGGCACGCGGTCGTCGTGCACGCCGTGGAGCACCTGCGTGGGCGTGGTCACGTTCGCGATCTCGTAGATCGCCGAGTGGCGTTCGTAGGTATCGTAGCGCTCCCAGAACTCGCCGCCCATATGCCCGACCAGGTAGTCCGGGATATCCGTGGTGCCGACCATGCTGATGAGGTTAGAGAGGCCGGCGCCCATGCTGGCGGCTTTGAAGCGATCCGTCTGCGTGACGGCCCACGACGTCATATAGCCGCCGTAGCTCCAGCCCATAAGTGCGAGGCTGTCGGGGTGGGCCACCCCCTCCTCAATCATCAGGTCTACGCCTGCCATCAGATCGTCATAGTCGCCAAACCCCCAGTCCTCGACGTTGGCATAGCGAAACTCCTTACCGTAGCCGGTGCTACCGCGGAAGTTGGGGCGCAGCACCGCGTAGCCGGCTTGGGCGAAGACCTGCGTTTTGTAGATACCCGGCCCGCCGGTGAAGTTGCGGTTGTAGACCCCCGCCGGTCCGCCGTGCACGCTCAGGACGAGTGGCACCTGCTGGCCTTCCTCATAACCCACGGGATACGTGATGAGCCCTTCAATCTCCATTCCGTCGGGCGCCGTCCACGTGATGACCTCCGTTGTGCCCATGGGCGGCAGCGGCACGTTCGCATGCAGCGATGAGATACGGCTCCTCTCGAAACTGGAGGTGGGGGAGACGTGCACCTCGTGCGGGGTGTCGGTGTTTTCGTAGGTGAAGGCCATCATGTCGGCGTCAGCTGAGAAGGAGGGCGCACCGTGGAGGCCGTCGCCTTCTGTCACGAGCCGCGCGTCGCTCCCATCAGCCGGCACCGCGATGACGTGCGAGGAGGTGCCGACGGGCTCGGCCACAAGCACCACACCTTCCATCCAGCCAAGCAGGGAGGCGTTGCGGTCCGGGGTATCGGCGAGTTTCTCTGGGGTCCCGCCCTCAGCAGGCACCACGAACACGTCGCGCAGACCGATCGGCTCGGGCTGACCGCCGTGGCTGGCAAAAGCGATCTGCATGCCATCCGGGGAGAAGTGTGGCGAGTCGTCTACGCCGGGACGCTCCACCAGCGTAGTCACCGCGCCGCTATCGGCGGGGACCAGCGAGATGTCGGCCTGCAGAAAGCCGTCGTTGATGTCGGGCGTCGGCTGGTGGGCAAAGACGATCTGCTCACCGTCCGGCGACCAGTCGAAGCTCCGGATGTGAAACGGGCCGCCGGTGAGGCGCTGGACGGAGCGGTTCTCGTCGTCCGCCTCGGCTACGTCGGTCACGTACAGATGGGTGTAGCGGTGTTCTTCACCGACCACCTCCACATCGCGCCGTTCTTGCTCCCGCTGCTGTTGTTCTTCCGATTTCGGATCCGTCATGGTGTAGGCGATCCGCTGCTCATCCGGCGACCATGCAAAACTGCTGACGCCCTCCTCGGCCGAGGTAACGGCATAGGCCTCGCCCCCGTCCACGCGCATCAAGTGCACCTGTGGACGGTCGGTGCGCGTGCTGATGAACGCCAGATGCTCCCCACCCGGCGACCAGCGGGGGCTGTAGTTGGAATGCTCGCCGCGGGTGTACTGCACATCGGAAGAGCCATCGGCCCGCACGACCCGGATGTGCTGCCGGAATTCGGAGGTCCCCCCATCCATCACGGCCTTGCGGACCACGTAGGCCACGTGTTTGCCGCCCGGTGACATCGCGGTCTGCGTGATCCCGTGGTACTGCATCGCCAGCTCGGCCGTCCACGTGGGGTCGGCCGACTGGGCGAGGGCGTTCTGCGGCAGTGCGCACATCAGCAAGAAGGCAGCGGCCGCAAGATAGGAAAGCTGTTCAATACGCATGAGATCGGGAGCTGAGTCAAAGGAACAGGGGCGTCCGGCGGCTTCGCTGAAAGCCGGATCTGCGACGCAATTTACTACGGAGTAGTCACTACAGAATAGGGACCCCACCGTTCGGATGCTACCGAATGCGGTGCCACCTCTTTCCATCGCCTTACGGTACCGATGAGCGCCCCCCGAAACGGCTCGTGGTTGTAGGGAGTAGAAATGGTACCATAATGGATGCACACCAAACCGTACATAGCCATGGCTACGCTGACCATCAAACGACTGCCGGACGAACTTCACGAGCGGCTGAAGAAGCGCGCGGAGCGGAATCGCCGCAGCATGAACAACGAGGTCATCAAGATCCTGGAAGATGTGCTCACCCCCAGTACGCGCTCGGCCGAAGACGTGATCGCCGAGGCGGAAGAGGTCAACCGGCGGATTGGTGTCACCTTCCCTGATGTTGTTAACGAAGCCAAACAGGAGGGGAGAACATGATCGTTGTCGATAATGACGTTCTCAGCTACTTCTGGATTGATGTGGAAACACAGCGCGACGTGTACGCCCGCCGCGTTCGAGAAATAGATCCCGATTGGTGGGCGCCTACGATTTGGCGTGCAGAATTTCGAAGTGTGTTGCGGAGGTTTATGATGAATGAGGGCCTCGCTCTAAATCATGCAATCACGATTATGCGGCGGGCTGAGCAGGATCTTGGCCCGCGGACCGTATCTGTCTCTTCCAGTGCAATCTTAAGTCTCGTCGATCAAACGCATCATTCATCCTACGACTGCGAATACGTCGCGCTGGCACAAAACCTCGGCCTGAAACTCGTGTCGGGCGATAAGCGGCTGGTGCAGAAATTCCCCGAGACGGCGGTGCTGCTCGAGGAGTTTGCCGATGCGTGATGGGAGCAGTGACGCCGCAAATCGGAAGCAGCGCTCGCTGTAAATCGACGTAAATCGTGACCCGTGAGGCGTGACTCCAAACGCCCTCACGCATTGCACCTCCGGAAGGCGCATCACGATACCTTCCAGAAGATGCGGTGCGCTGTGCGCCCGAAGAGGTTGAGCGGTGTGCCACTCCTTGCCGTCCTTCAGCCACTCGGTGTTAGTGCGCTGTGCGTACCAGCGACGGATGGCCGGTGCTTGGGGTCAAGCTACACGCGCCGCACCACGGATCGCCTGACCAGCCTATGGTGTGGTGAGGGTTAGTCTGCGGCAGCGTACAGGTCGCCTTCCGGCTGAAAGGCCGACCACACGAACCAGAAGATGTGGTGGTGCACGATGGCATCAAGCCGCTGCCCTTTCAGGGGGCCGTCGATGGCTTCGCCGAGGAGATTCCACGTGGTCCCGGTTTCTTCATCGGTGAAGGTATCCTCGTCGGCGGGCTGGAAAGTGAGCGTCTGGCCGTCCACGCGCCGATCGAAGGTACCGACGGCGCCCACATCACGGCTGCCGGTAATCTGTTGCCGGTCCATCGCGGAGGCGGTACCGGGCGCCCAGAAGACAGCGACGGGCCGGTCAGCCACGGTGTCGTTGATCACGCGCCGGTCCTCCAGGTCCTGAAATGCATACGCGCGGCCGTCGCCCTGCTCAATCCCCACCACGCGCGCCATGGGCGGTAACTGGTCGCCTACTTCCCCGCGGTACAGAAAGGGTGTTTCGTTGATGTCGTCGTAGCCCACGTACGGGTTTTCGCCGTAGCGTCTGTTGTGGCCCGTATCCCGCGAGAGCACTTTTCCGTCGGGGTGCGTCTCTTTGAACTTGGCCCACGAAATCATCGGCGCGGGAACGGTCTCAAGCTTTTCGCCGGTCAGGTCCCCGACAATGCCTTCCCCCGTAAACTGCTGCCACCACGACTCCGTCTGTCGGTCCCACATCACCATATCGCTATGGCGCAGGTTGCCGGTGGTGCCGAAGGTGAGGCGCTCACCGTCGACCTCGGGCCGGATAAACGTGACAGCGGCGTAGCAGAGCGGGCAGAAGGTGACCGCCACGGGGGTGTCGCCCATCGTGTCGTTCACGATCTCGTGCCACGTCAGGATCTGCAGCGGATAGGCCCGTGCGTCGCCGTTCACGTCGAGCGCAATGACAGGCTCATCGTCGCCGATCCAGTCGTTCGCAGAACCGATGTCCGTGTATATTGGATCGTCAATAGGCGGTATGCCATCGGGCGGCGGACCACCCGAGATAATCTCGCTGTAGGGTACGCTGTGCTCGCAAAAATTCGTGCTCCAGTGCGAGGTGTCGAAGTTGGGATTGCCACCGACTTCAGCAAACGGGTTATCGCAGTCGAGGTCGGACGGGGATTGTTGCGCCTGCGCACATCCGACCACGAGGGCAAGCAACAGCATGAAGACCGACGGGAGCCAGCGGTGAAGGGGAGGAATCATGACGTAACAGAGAGCTTCTAATGAGCACGGAGAATAGCCAGCTTGCATGTGCTCTGTGGGCCGAACGCCGGTTCGTGTTACATCGGCCTGAACGCGCTGGCTTCACCGTGCGTT
>LKNB01000108.1 GCA_001564055.1 Rhodothermaceae bacterium Tc-Br11_B2g6_7 | reverse complement strand
GTCTTGAGCCTCGACGGTGGAGACGCTTATGAGAAGAAAAGCGAGTGTAGCGATGGTGAGTAGTTTTTTCATGTGGGAAACATTGCGTAGACTTGTAAAGGGAAACGAAAACGGGTTGCCGTGAGGCATCCGCGTCATTCCTTTCATGCGAAAGCCCTGGGCGTATCCGGACACGCTGTGTCCTGCATTCTGCATGGATCGCCGTTATGATCTCACGTACGCCGTTGCTTATGCGTCTCCTGCTCGTGCTCCTGCTTGTCGTCTGCACCGTCGAGGTGCCGGGTGCTTCAGCGGAGGAGCTGGCGCCCATGCGGGGGGTGACGTGGGCGGTGCCTGCGGATCCGTCGGTGGCGGCTACAGAGCTACGCGCCATCGCGGCTACAGGCGCTACGGCCGTGCACACGGGCATCATCACAGACACGCAGCTGCTTGCGCAGGCGGATACGCTCGGGCTGGTGTTTTATCAGCAGCTACCCCTGCACGGCCTGTCGGCTCGGCAACTGCGGGGGCGGGTAGGTGCCGTGGTGGAGAACGTCGTGCCGGGTGTCCGGGAGCGTGCGGCCGCACATCCGTCGGCGCGGTACATCGGGCTGGCGCACACCGTCGATACCGGCGCACGGGCCACCTGCGCGGCGCTTGAGCCCCTGGTGTCGGCACTACGGGCACAGGATGAGGTTACGGCAGGAGCCGACCTCACGCTCTTCTACACGACGGCCCTGTTGGAGAGCGATCGATGTCATCCCCTCGTAGATCACGTGCTGCTGGACGCCCGCGCGATAGCGCCCGCCCCCCGACTTGCGCGCTGGCAGGCCGCGCATGAAACCCCGGTCGGGGTAGTCGTTGGCTTCCCCCGTGCCGCAGGTGGCGACGCCGAATCCATGGTCGACGAAGCCCAGGCCGACGCGCTGGAAGAAGCCTTACGGAGCGTAGCCGTGATGCCGCACGCGGCCGTGTTTGTGCACCGCTGGCACGATTCGGCGGCGGAGGGGCCAAGCACGCAGGACGGCCTGCTGCCACGTCAGGTGGTGAGTGCAGGCGCTTATGGCCTCCATGGGGCCGACGGCACCGCGCGCCCCGCGCTCCGGGTCGTGACCGGGTTTTTCACCGGGCAGCAGCAGGTGTTCGCCTTCGATCCTCCGCCACCCGGCAGGTCGGGCCCACCCTACGGGCTCATCATAGCTTTGTGGGTGCTGTTGGGCGTGCTGGGCGTCGTGTATCGGTTTTCGCTGCCGTTCCGGCAACTGCTCGCGCGGTACTTTTTCACGCCCCGCTTCTTTTACGAGTCGGTGCGGGAGGGACGCGAGCTCGGGGCCGATGTGTATGGCGTAGCGCTGATGCTGACGGCGGGCTCGGCTGGACTGCTGGCGGCGGCGCTGACGATGCTGCTCGCCTCGCCGCTGGCCTCCACGGTGGCGCTCCGCTGGGGTGTGCTGGCCGAGAGCGGCGCCGATGTGCTGCTACAGCAGCCCGTAGCGGTGACCGCTGTAGCGGCGGCGGGCAGTGCGCTGAGTGCGGTGCTCTGGAGCGGCGTATTGTGGGGGCTGGGCCGGGAGGGGCGTCCGTTGCGGCCGGCGCAAGCCCTCACGCTGGTGGTCTGGCCGCGCTGGGCCGTGGGGGCGCTCTTCGGAGCGAGCCTCGTGGTGCTGGCGCTTCCCGCGCGGTGGACGCCGTACGGCGTGTTGACGCTGGTAGGCCTCTGGGTCGTGGTGTGGCTGCTGCGCACCGCTCGCACGCTGCAATCTTTTCTCCAGATCACCACGCTGACGCCCCAGCGCTTTGGGTTGGCCTTTTTGCTGAGTCCATTCCTGCCCGTGGTCGTGTCGGGGGCGCTCAGCCTTTTCTACCGTACAGAGCTTCTGTTCGTCGCGCGGCTCTTACTGGAAGGCCCGCTCTGAGGTGTCGCCCCCGTCCAGCGTGCGGGATCCACGGTGGAGCAGGCGGGCCTCCTACTTAGGGTGACTAAACGTTTGTAGGGCGTAGTCTCCAGCAGGGGCGTCACCATGGCGGTGCCGGTCCCCATAGAGGATGCCCGTACGCGGCATCGTATTGAGGTAGGTTCAGGCGGCGATAGCCCAGAAACACCCCGGCCCCACCTCATGCGAGAGGCAGGGCCGGGGGGTAGACCTGGAGCCATATAGGGCGGTGTGCTACTGCGCGACCTCCTCAGCTTCCTGACGGGCGCGCTCGCGGCGGTTTTCGAGGCTGTTCATCAAGGCGTCAAACCCGCGCCGGTTAATGATGCGGCGGAAGGAGCGCTCGTAGCCGCCCACGGTGCTGACGTCATCCAGCACGATGTCGTGCACGAGCCATTCCCCATTGTGCTTCCCCATGTAGTACTCGACGCGCGTCGGCGTACCCTGATAGATGGTGTTGGTGTTGACGTACGCGCTGTCGCCCTCCACCGTGATGCCCTCGTAGGTCACCTCGGAATTGTACACTTCCAGGTCGGAGAGGGACTGTAGCCGCACGATGTCGCTAAAGACGTCGACGAACTGGTCGCGCTGTGTATCCGAAAGGTCGTTCCAGTGGGGCCCGAGGGCTTGCTGACCCATCTCGCGGAAGTTGATGACCCCGTTCACGAGGTCCATCAGTTCATCGCGCTGTTCCTGGGTAAACGAGTCACGGTCGCCCAGGATGTCCTTGATCTGGCGGTCGCGCTCCTCCAGCATCTCGCGGATCTCCTGGGCTTCATCCTGCGCATGAGCGAGCGCCGGGACGGCCAGCCCACTAACCAACAGCAGCAGGGCGACAGCGGCAACAAGTGAGCGGTTCATGATTCCTTTGTTCAACATAGCAGACAGGGACGTATGGTAAGCAATCCGTAAGTGGAGGATGGTGCATGTGGCGTGGGCGGGGTTCGCCGCTCCGTACACACACAGCATTAGTCAACAAGCGTGCCGCTTCGTGTGCGGTCGACGAGGGTGCCGGAAGCGCGGTGCAGGCGGAGGATGGCCATATTGTAGCTGCGCACCGCTTCGTTGTATCGAATACGTTGTTCAAGGTTGGTTTCGACGGCCTCGATGAGGTTGCTCGTGTCGCCAAAGTCGAGGTCGAAGTTAATCTGCTCTTCCCGCAGCCAGCGCCGGCTAATCGCCAGGGCCTCTTCTTCAGCCTCCAGCGCTACAGTGGCAGACTGCAGCGAGCGGTAGGCTTCCTCCACCTCAAACAGGGTCAGCTGCTCGGCAGCTTCCAGCTGAAAGTCGACCTTGCGCGCATCAGCCCGGGCTTGCTCCACGCGGGCGCGGGTCTGAAAGATGTTTACGTTGAACTGCAGGCCAAGCCCAGCGCGGAGGGAGCGGCCGTCGAAGGAGTCGCTCACGAACGGGTTGGGCTGCCGGAAGCGGCCCTGTGCAAACCGGTAGTTGGCCTGCACGCCGGCAAAGAGCTTGGGGAAATAATCGGAGCGGGCAACGGTCACTTGCTCCTGCCGAGCCTCGCGGCCGGCGCGGGCCTGCCGGAGCTCCGGCCGTGCGTCGATGGCGTCGGCCGCGTAGGTGTCCATATCTTGGGGTACAAACGCGAGGGCCTCCAGAAACTCCTGGTCGGGGAGCACCGCGCCGGGCCCGGGCAGGCCCAGTTGGCGGGCAAATGCCGAGCGCAGTGTCTGCTGTTGCTGTTGCACCTCCGCCCGCTGGCGCTTGAGCTCTTGCTCGCTGAGGGCCAGCTTATATTCGTCAGCGCTATCCACATCCGGGTCACCTTCGTCCAGCAGACGCTCGACCTCGGTGCGGGCCTGCCGCAGCACGTCCTCAGCCTCGTCCGCCACGCGGGCCAGCTCGTTGGTAAGGAGGATCGCGTAGTACAGCTCGGCCGTGCGGAAGGCCACCTGCACCTCTTCGCCGCGGACGCGGGCGGCTTCCACGTCTACGCCGTGCCGGGCCGCGCGCACGTTACCGCCCAGTTCGCCCCAGGTGTAAATGGGCTGGAGCAGCTCCACCTCCACCTGGTTAAACGGTCGGATGTCGGTCCAGTCGTTGCGCACGTCCGGATCGAGGTAAAGCGTATCTGTCCCGGTGTTGTTGGGGTTATCGATCCCCGGCGCAATAGCGTGGGCGGTCTGGGCGTTGAAGACCGTACCGAAGCGGCTGGCCCGGGCGAGGCTGCTGCGGGCCTCGGCGCGGTCGCGGTCAGAGGCCACGATGCCCACCTCGGGGCTGGCCTCCAGGGACTGCAGGATGGCAGCGTTCAGGTCGAACCGGAGGGTGTCGGTGGCCGCACTGGCGGTGGCCGGTTGGGCGCGATCAACAGGCGCGCTCCAGGCCACAAGAAGCAGGACGAGCGGAAGGAGGAGGGCGGTGTGAGCGAGGCGCATGAACGGAGGGGACGGGTGCGTCGAGGCAAAAAAGCGAAATAGAGCGGGCAGCACCGGCGTTGAGGAAGCCGCGAGCGGCCACCGCAGGGTAACGGCGCGCGACAGCGCCTTACGTGGCGGATAGGCCGGTGGAGGGTGGCGTGGAACGACCACGGCGGCCAAGGGTGCCAAGGTCATGCCAGCGCCCTGCTGGTGCTTCCTTCGGCTCTTCTCATCACGTATAGGCCGCCGCTATGGCCTTTGGCGATAAACCCCAGCCTCTTGGCGACGTCCTGCAAGAGCTCATTGAAAAGATGGGCCTGCAGCATCGCATCGACGGCGCGCGGGTGGTGGAGGCCTGGGCATTTGTGGCGGGGCCGCAAGTTAACGCCGTAACGGATAACGCCTGGTACCGCAAGGGGAAGCTCTACGTCCGCATCCGGTCGGCGGCCTGGCGGCACGAGCTGCACCTCCGCCGTAACGAGTGGCTCCGCCGCGTAAACGACGAGCTCGGGCGCGACATCGTGCAGGAGATCGTGTTTCGGTAAGCGCAGGGAGGGGCTTCAGGAGGCATCCGGGCCAAACCAAAAATGCCCGACGCGGCAACGCGCATCGGGCATTCAATTACTGTAGCGCACGAGCGGTTCGTCACTCTTCAAACTTGCGGAACGCCACCGACGTGTTGTGGCCGCCAAAGCCAAAGGCGTTGCTGATGGCCACATCTACCGTCCGGTCTTCCGGCTCGTTGAACGTGTAGTTCAGGTCGCAGTCCGGATCCGCCGTTTCGAAATTGATGGTCGGCGGCACGCGGTTGTTGCGCACGGCCAGGATGGTGGCAATGGCTTCCACCGCGCCGGCAGCTCCCAGCAGGTGACCAATCATGCTCTTGGTGGACGAGAGGTTCATCT
>LKNB01000107.1 GCA_001564055.1 Rhodothermaceae bacterium Tc-Br11_B2g6_7 | reverse complement strand
CGGCTGGGCGTCGATGGGCTACGGAGCGCGACGCCCACCGCCGGCTTTGCCCTACAGCAGGTGCTCGGCGAGCTCACCCTGCGCATGACGTATGCGTTTCTGCTCGAGCCCTACAACGTCGGCACCATGCATGTGCTATCCCTGCGGATGTATATCTGACCGCGTCTCGGCCTGGGCCCGCCACGCCACCGAGCCACCAGTGCCCGTTTATTTTTGATGCAGGAAAGCAGCCACACGATTCGGGTGCGGAGTATGACGTATGCCGCGTTCGCGGTTTGAAGCGATGAAGGAAAAGGATAGCACACGAGCGTTGCGGCTTGCGCCTTCACAGGCGATGGCTACCACGCATGCACGTCCCGCAGATGAATGGCGACGACCGGCTTCTCGTCTGCGCCGTCCGGCATCGTGAAGGGAGATTTGGTATAGGCAGAAGCCTTGTACCAACGCCAGCGGTTGCGGCCCGTCCACAGGCGCAAGAGCCACTCGGCCTTGCTTTTCCGGCGCTTTACCATATCCTCCAAATCCCGCGTTACTTGCGCCATGTTGCGCCGGTTAACGAGGGAATAAAAGCATGAGCTGAGCTTGGCGTTGGCCGGATACTCTAAAAGCCGTGCAGCTGCCGGTGTGGCCTCCTGGATGAGGCCCTCTCGGCCGACGAAAAGCACCGGCGCATGTACCTGCGTCTTAGGTTGGAAGCGCTTCCGGTCCGTGGTGTTTTTAAATGTAGTAGGCATCAGAAAATGGAGACTGGCGGAGAAATCCAGCGAAAAATAACACCTTACAGAGTTTACCAGAGAGGCGGACGGATGTTGCCGCCCGTGCAGCTGTGCCCAGCGAAGGGGACACACGACCTGCTTTGCTTCTCATACCTGCTTTGCTTCTCGGCACAACCAATATAAACCATGGATTGTAGACACCGATGGTATGTTTGGCTTGTATGCGTGTCGGGTTATCCGCATATCAGGAGCCGGTCATTACCAGAACAGGCGGACCCTCCGTTTCCCCACAAAGTACCGTTGCCAAACGCTCTAACTGAGATCAAAAAGCGCTATGCGTATTGCTTCGTTGCTGCCGGCAGCTACCGAATGGGTGTCGTTTCTCGACGCGGCCGACCAGCTCGTGGGCCGCTCCCACCAGTGTGATTACCCCGCCGCCATAGATTCGCTTCCTGTCCTCACCGAGGCCACGTTCGGGTCGGATACCGACTCGGCGGCTATTGACGCGGCGGTGCAGGAGCAGGTGCGGCAGGGGCTCAGTCTCTACGAAGTCCGGATGGACCGCTTGCGTGCCGTAGCACCCGACCTGGTACTGACGCAGGATCAATGTGCCGTCTGCGCTACCACGTTGCCGCAAGTGGAGGCAGCCCTGGCCGAAGTTCTTGACACGTCGGTGAATGTGTTCTCGATGCAGCCCCGCACGCTCAAAGAGGCGCTCACCATCCCGCTGCAGCTGGGCCGCCAGCTCAACCGCACTACAGTGGCGATGCAACGCCTTGCCGCGCGGGAGGCGCATCTGCGGAACGTGCAGCAGGCCATGGGCATCGATCCGAAAGGGGATGCGCCCGGGCCACAAGTTCTGTGCATCGAATGGCTGGAGCCGCTGATGGTGGCCGGCCACTGGACGGCTGACCTGGTGCAGCAGGCGGGAGGCACCGCTGTGCTTACGGAGAGCGGCGCGCGGTCGAGATACATCGACTGGGATGACGTGCGATCCGCCGACCCGGACGTGATTGCGGTGATGCCCTGCGGTTTTGGGCTGGATGAGACACGCCGCGACCTTTCGTACCTCACCGGCCGGCCCGGCTGGAGCGAGCTTTCAGCGGTACAGGCGGGCCGGGTAGCCCTGCTCGATGGCAACGCCTACTTCAACCGTCCCGGCCCTCGCCTGTACCGGGCCATCGAGCTGCTGATGGCTGCGCTTCATCCGCACGTGTTCGCGTCAGCCGTCGCCCCCGATGCCGGTCTCGATGTTGCGCCGGTGGCCTCATGGGAACTGACAGTGCTCGCGCCGGCCACCGATCCAGCGTCTGAACCAGCGCCCAGCGTATAGCCCGATAGATGCGGCGCCCTACACAGTACTATTCAACACAGTATCCGACAGGCGCAGCGCATTCGCATGGAACCCATCTGCAGGCCGGATCATTGACGCCCGCTGCGATTACGCAGCCCTGCCGAGAGGTATGCGTAGCCCGTGCGACACACCACCGCGCCCATGCGATATCCCTCATGGTGCCGCGTATCATCGTTAACGCATTGCTGTATCGTACGTCGCACATCCGCATGGTGTAACCACCGTCATGCGCTTTATTCCCCGACCATACGCCTGGCACTGCGGTCCAAACGGACGCGCGTTTCGCCCCCTTCTGATGTACGCTGTTACCAAGAGGCCCTATGAAGCTCACGGACTTTAAGTACGACTACGACAAGGACATTATTGCCAAATATCCTGCCGAGCCGCGGGATAGTGCACGACTGATGGTGCTGGACCGAAAGGACAAGACCATTGAGCATCGGATTTTCCGGGACATCACGGAATACTTCAACGAAGGCGATGTGATGGTCATCAACGACACCAAGGTATACCCGGCGCGCCTGCATGGGAATAAGGAGAAGACCGGTGCTAATATTGAAGTATTCCTGCTCCGCGAACTCAACCCCGAGAGCCGTCTGTGGGATGTGATGGTGGACCCGGCCCGAAAAATCCGGATCGGCAATAAGCTGTACTTTGAAGAGGACCTGCAGGCCGAGGTGTTGGACAACACCACCTCGCGGGGACGCACCATCCGGTTTTCGTTTGATGGCACCAACGAGGAGCTCTACGCTAAAATCGATCGCATCGGGGAGACGCCTCTGCCGCCGTACATTAAGCGCGACGTGGAAGAAGGCGATGCTGAACGGTACCAGACGGTCTTCGCAGAGAAGCGAGGCGCCGTCGCCGCACCAACAGCCGGTCTGCACTTCACGCCAGAGCTTCTGCAGCAGTTGGAGGATAAAGGCGTGGAGATCGTCCCCGTGACGCTGCACGTAGGCATGGGCACGTTTCGCCCGGTAAGCGTGGAGGACCTCACCAAGCACCGCATGCACTCAGAGAATTACTACATCCCGAAGGAAACGGCCGACGCCGTCAACCGCGCCCTGCAGTCAGACACAAATACCGTGACGGCGCTGGGCACCACCGTGGTCCGGGCTATTGAGTCAAGCCTGACGGCCACCAACCTGCTGAAGGAGGGGCAGGGGTGGACCGACAAGTTTATCTACCCATCGTATGAGTTTCAGGTGACCGAGCGGCTCATCACCAACTTCCACATGCCGAAGAGCACGTTGCTGATGTTGGTTGCGGCGTTCTCGGGCTACGACTTCATGTTTGAAGCTTACGAAGAAGCCCAGCGGGAAGACTATCGCTTCTTCTCTTTTGGGGATGCAATGTTGATTCAGTAGGCTCGTCATGCGTTGCGCAACAGCGTACAGGCGGCTGAGGCCTTATGGCTTGCGCGCCCGGTGACACGCTGTACCTGCTTAGCCTATGGGAGAATGGTTTATTGCGTTTGTTGAGTGGATGACAGCCATCCCGCCGGTGTGGGCTTACGCTGTGATCCTGGTGGTAGCCTGGCTTGAAAATGTTTTTCCGCCCATCCCCGGCGACCTGGTTGTTGTCTTCGGCGGTTATCTGGTGGGCCTTGGGCAACTGCAGATGGCGCCCGTCATTTTGTTGGCTACCGTGGGTGGCGCGGCTGGGTTCATGTGCGTGTACGCGCTGGGGCGGCACATGGGAGAGGCCGTCTTCGACAAACGGCGGTTCCGCTGGCTCCCGAAGCGCCAGATGCGAAAGGCCCGCGTGTGGCTTCACCGTTGGGGGTACGGAGCCATCGCAGCCAACCGTTTTCTTACCGGCGCACGATCCGTGATCTCGATTGCTGTGGGCATCGCCGGCATGCGGCCCTTCTGGGTGGCCGTATATGCCACCATTAGCGCATTGCTGTGGTGCGCACTCATGGTAGTGCTCGGGTACTATGTTGGGCAAAATTGGCAGGTCGTAGCGGTCTACCTGGAACGCTACAGCGCGGTTATCGCGGCACTGATCGTGGTGGGCCTCGGGGTTTGGATCGCCCGGATGTACCTCTGGCGGAACGCCCCGTGAGGCATCTTCGTGAGAACTCTTCACTGCCGATTTGCAAGACGCGGCATTGACACCGGCGTGCGATGGTCGTATCTTCGCATGCTGTAGCACAACATGCTGACGTAGCTCAATTGGTAGAGCAGCGCTCTTGTAAAGCGCAGGTTGGGGGTTCGAGTCCCTTCGTCAGCTCTCTTGTTCTGGTCCTCGGCGCCCTGCGGCGCTTAGAGGCTACTTGCATTTGTCCCGTGCCGCGATGGGGCAGTCGGGTCTTGGTAGTTAGGGGCGGGGGATCTCCGCTAAGCCCACTATTTCTTCACGAGCTACCGGTGCCAGATCCCTTGCGGAAAAGGCGTCTGTTTGCTATCTACCGTCCCCTGTAGCACAGCAGACGTCTCTTCACCAAAATTCTATGCTGCGCGGGGCACCTACGCAGGGGCACATACTTTAAGACGAATGCCACATACGGGTCGGTACCGAAGCGGTCAACCGGGGCAGACTGTAAATCTGCTGGCTTAGCCTTCGGAGGTTCGAATCCTCCCCGGCCCACACATTCGATGTCACTCTTCAATTACTGATGGCGTCGAATGAAGCAGTGCAGGACGCCAGCCTTGGCTGGTTGCATAGTACCAACACAGTACCAGCGCTGTTGAAGCGGGAGTAGCTCAGTTGGTAGAGCATCAGCCTTCCAAGCTGAGGGTCGCGGGTTCGAATCCCGTCTCCCGCTCTGTAGCAGCAGCATAGCATCCACACCGATGCAGCTTCGCGCGGGCCTCTGGGCCGCGCTTCGCTTGGCCGCCTTAGCTCAGTGGTAGAGCACTTCCATGGTAAGGAAGGGGTCCCCGGTTCAAATCCGGGAGGCGGCTCACGCAGCACCCGCGGTATCGTAGCGCGGCGCCGGGCACGACGCGCCCCGTCGACGCTTCCGCCGCACATACCGACCTCGCTTGTGGTTTGCCCTGAAGGGCGCCGCCGGGTCCTCAGTCCCTCAAAACCTTAACAGCCTTTCCCCAACGCACCCATGGCGAAGCAGACGTTTGAGCGCACAAAGCCGCACGTAAACATAGGCACGATTGGCCACGTGGATCACGGGAAGACGACATTGACGGCGGCCATCACGATGGTGCTAAACCGCCGCGTGGAGGATCCGGCCAACGAGATCCGTTCGTTTGACT
>LKNB01000106.1 GCA_001564055.1 Rhodothermaceae bacterium Tc-Br11_B2g6_7 | reverse complement strand
CGCTGGACCTCTACGAGCGGCTCTTCGGCGAAGAGGACGTTGACGGTGGGGAGCTCCGCTGGCGCATCGAGCACGCGCAGCACCTGCACCCGGATGACATCGCACGGTTTGCTGAGCTCGGTGTGACCGCCTCCATGCAGGGCATCCACGCCACCTCCGACGGCCCCTGGGTGCCGCAGCGCGTGGGCGAGGAGCGGGCCCGCGAGGGCGCGTACGTCTGGCGCTCGCTCCTGGACAGCGGCGCGCTCGTCACCAACGGCACCGACGCCCCGGTAGAAGACATCGACCCAATCCAGAGCTACTACGCCACCGTCACCCGCCACATGGCCGACAGCACGAACTTCTTCGAGGAGCAGGCCCTCACCCGCGAGGAGGCGCTGCGGACCTACACCATCAACAACGCCGTGGCCGTCTTCGAGGACGACATCAAGGGCTCCCTCACCCCCGGCAAGCTCGCCGACATCGTCGTGCTCTCCGATGACATCCTGTCCATCGACGCCGAAGACATCCCAAACGCCCAGGTGGACGTCACCATTCTGGGTGGGCGCGTAGTGTATGAGCGGGAATGACGTTCGGCGATGGCATAGGTCCGTAGCGTTGACCGGCCGGTCAACGCTACGGTGAACCGGCGGAACCCTTCAGGCCGCGTTCACCCCTCCTCCCACAGCCCCAGCAGGCGGCGCACGGCGATCATCTGGCCGACGTGGTAGGCGTTGTGGTCGGCGACCAGCAGCGCCTCGCGGAGGAAGGTGTGCCCGTTAGAGGCGTGCGGGATCTCGGCGAGGAGGTCGATGTCGGGGTTCTCTACGAGGGCCACCATCGCGCTGAGGTCGCGGCGGAAGGCAATGACGCTATCGGCCCAAGCCATCTGCGTGTCGGGCGCGGCGGCATCCGGCCAATAATCATCCGGCCAGGCGCCGGCCGTGTAGTCGGGCTCGCGGCAGTAGTCGAGAATGTCGCGCTGGGAGCGGCGCATATGCTCCAGCAGGTGCCAGAGCGAGTACGGCAGGCCGTCGGGCACCTGCCCGTAGGCCTCGGCGGGAAGGCCTTCCACCACGTCATCGAACGTGGCGTGGGCCTTACGCCATTGTAAAAGGTCGGCGACGTGGGCGCGGAGGGCGGTGGGAGTAGACAAAGCAACGCCGAAGTCGATGGGAAGAAACGGCAGGGGTATGCACACGGACACACCTCAGCGAGGTTCGGCAGATCGCACGCGCCCCGGGCTCACTTGTAGCGCGGGTACTTCTTCTCCGGCGCCTCGGGCTCTTGATGGCGCACATCCGCCCGATAGATCTCCAGGCGGTGCTCGTCGTCCACCTTATCCCACTGCTTCAGGATGTACTCCACGGCCTGGTGGGGACTCCGATGGAAGTGGTCTTCGCCCAACTCTTCGTACAGCCCCGACCGTTTTACCACATCGCGCACCGGCCCGATGAGGCCCGTCAGGTGCAGCGCAATGTCCGACTTCCGCAGCTCGCGCGCGATCTCCTCCAGCGACTCCACGGCGGTGGTATCCAGGTCGTTGATGCTCATGCCGTCTACAATCACCGCGCGGATCTGCCGGTCTTGCGCCTCCTGCCGCTCCAGGATGCGCTTCTTGAAGAAATCAGCGTTGATGAAGGAGAACGACGCATCCACGCGCATCATCAAGATCGACTGAATGGCCTCGGCTTTGTCCGTGCGCTCCATGTCGCGAAAGGACCGGGTGCCCGGCAGATGACCCAGCTCCACCACATTGGGCCGGCCGTAGCGGTACATTACCGCAAGCGTAGAGGCGCCAATGCCCAGCAGGATGCCTTCTTGGATACCTACAAGCAGCGTCGTGAAGAAGGTAAACAGGGCGATGTACCCATCCCGCTGCTTGGCCCGGAAGAGGTAGCGCAGCTCCTTGATATCCACCAGCCCGGCCGCCGCCACGATGATGATAGCGGCCAGCACGGCCATGGGCAGGTAGAAGAAGAGTGGCGTGAGGAAGAGGAGGGTCAGCCCCACAAGCACGGCGGCAAATACGTTCGAGAGCGGGCTCTTGGCGCCAGCCCGGTCGTTCACGGCCGTGCGGGAGAAGCTACCCGAGATGGGGATGGCGCGGAAAAGGCTCCCCAGCAGATTGGAGGCGCCCACCGCCACCAGCTCGTGGTTGGCATCAATCGAGTACTTGTAACGCGAGGCGTAGAGGCGCCCCAGCGAGGCCACATTCATGAACTGCACGAGCGCCAGCGTGATGGCCGTGGGCAGCAGCACCCGCATATCCTCAAAGCCGAATGCCGGCAGCGCGATCGGCGGGAGGCCCTCCGGGACGTCGCCCACGATCGCCACGTCTTGCTGGTCCAGCTCCATAACGTAGGCTACGAGGATGCCACCGATGACGACGACCAGCGCCCCTGGAATGACGGTTGGCCAGCGGTCCAGCACCAGCAACACAAACACCGTACTGAGGCCAATGAGCAGCGTCAGCGCGTGCACCTCGCCCAGCCGCCCACCGGCCTCCCACAGCAGCAGCACGATGTACTGCGTGTGCCCCAACTCTATCCCCAACAGCGTCCCCAACTGACTGAACGCGATGATGAGCGCAGCGGCACTGGCAAATCCCGTCACCACCGGCCGGGCCAAAAAGCCTACCAGAAAGCCCAGCCGCATCACCCCCATGCCAATCTGGATGAGGCCCACCATAGCCGCCAGCAAAATGGCCAGCCCGATGAAGCGCTCCGTGCCCATTTCGGCGATGACGCCCACCCCCGCCGCAATGATGAGCATGTCGATGGCGATGGGGCCAACCGCCAGCTGCCGCGAGGTTCCCAGCAGCGGGTAGATGAGCAGCGGCACCAGCGACGCATACAGCCCATAGATGGGCGGCACCCCGGCGATTACCGCATAGGCCATGCCCTGCGGGATGAGCATGATGCCCACTGTGAGGCCGGCACGGAGGTCACTGGCCAGGTCCGCCGTTTCGTAGGACGGCAGCCATGCGGCAATGGGAAAAGCCTCTTGGAGCCACGCCACCAGGCGGTCGGGCATTGGAAGGCGCGGGGTGGGTTGGTGTAGCAACAGAATCGAACACGATGGCTCTCCCTGCAGATGACCCAGATTGGGAAACGTTCCAGCCGACCAACAGCTACACGCCCCAGAAGGCATAGATACCGACAGCGGTGACCACCGCCAGCAACAGTTGCAGCAGCGCCCCAACGCGGAAGAAATCACCAAAGCGGTAGCCGCCCGGGCCGTACACCATCAGGTTGGTCTGGTACCCCACGGGCGTCAGCATGGCGGTGCTGGAGGCAAACGTCACGGCCAGCACAAAGGCAAACGCGTTGGCGTCGATCAGGCCGGCCGCGCTCACGGCCACGGGTATCATCAGCACCACGCTGGCGTTGTTGCTGATGATGTTGGTGATGAGGGCGGTGAACAGGTAAAACACAAACAGCAGCACGACCGGCGGCCAGTCGACGGCGTAGTAGATCGTCAGCTGCGCCAGCCACTCGGCGCCACCGGTCCGCTCCAGCGCAATGCCCAGCGGAATCACGCCGGCCAGCAGAAAGATCACGTTCCAGTCCACGGCCGGATACACCTCGTTGGGGCGGAGGCAGCCGGTGGCCACCATCAGCACCACGCCAATGAGGGACGACACCACGATGGGCATGAGGCCCGTTGCAGCGGCGATCACCACCCCGGCGACGATGCCCAGCGCCATTGGCACCTTGTCCGACCGAAAGTCAGGGGGGTCCACCTCCTGCGTCACGATGAAGTTGCGATCGGTGCTGAGCCGCTGGATGGCGTCGTCGGACGCCTGCACCAGCAGCGTGTCGCCGCCTTCCAGCTGTACCTCTTGCAGGCTTTTGTGGATGATGCCGCTGCCCCGCCGGATGGCCAGCACGGTGGCCTCAGCCTGTGCCCCAAGGCCGGCTTTAGCCAGGGTGCGCCCCACCACCTCCGTTTCGGAGAGCACCACCACCTCAATGAGCGCCCGACCCGGCTCCTCCGCGTCAATGTCTCGCTTCTTCATCTCCCGCTGCGTGGCCACGCCCAGCCCTTGCATCCCCATAATCTCGATCAGGGTTTCCCGGTCCGTACGCACCAGCAGCACATCGCTGGGGCGCAGCTCCTTGCTGCCCAGCGGCCCGGTGAAGGTTTCGCCATCCCGGCGCATCCGCACGATTTCGATGTCGAGATCCAGCTGCTCCGTCGCTTCCGCCACTGACTGCCCGATCAGCGGAGAGCCCTGCAGCACGATCACCTCGGTCAGGTATGCGGCCATCTCGAACGTCTCCATCGGGTCCTCTTCCGGCTCAATCCGCGCCGGCGTCAGCCGCCATCCAATGAGGAGCAGGTAGGCAGCCCCTACCAGCAGCAACAGCGCACCCAGGTGCGTAAACTCGAACATGCTGAACGGCCGGTCGAGCAGGCGCGCGGACACATCGCTCGCCAGCAGGTTGGTGGACGTGCCGATGAGCGTCAGCATCCCCCCGATCATGGACGCAAAGGACACCGGGATCAGGTACTTCGATGGCGACGTGTTGGTCTTTTTCGCGATGTTTACCACCATGGGAATCATCATCGCCACCACCGGGGTGTTGTTGATAAACCCCGCCGTGCCCCCAGAAAGGCCCACCAGGGCCGCGAGCTGGCGCTTCGGTTTGCCCTGCGTGAGGGTGATGATCCGATCGCCGATGAGCTGTAGCAGGCCCGTCCGCCGGATGCCCTCACTCAGGATAAACATCGCCAGCACGGTAATAGTGGCTGTGCTGGCAAACCCCGAAAGACCGCCCTCCACGCCAACCTCGGTCCACGGCTCCAACAGGATCACCGCCACCATAAGGCCGATGGCTGTCAGGTCAATGGGAATGACCTCGGTGACGAACAGAAGCAGGCCCACGAGAATGATCGCAAACACCACCAGCATGCCCATCGTCACGTCGGGCACATCGACGGCAGTGGCGGCGAGAACGTAGAGCGCGGGGAGCAAAGCGGGCAAAGGGTAGAGAAGACGGCAGCTACGCGACCTCGGCCGTGTCGGCACGGGCCGCTTCGGCAGAGGTGGAGGATAGACGGACATCCTTCGCCTTGAGTTGCAGCTTGGTCACGCCACGAAAGGTGTTTTCCTCGATGCTGTAGACGAGGTCGAGCGGCTGTCCCTCGGCAAACCCTTGTTGCAGATCCGGCAACGCATCGCCCAGGCCAAAGCCGATCACGTCCATGGTCGGGCCGCGCGTATCGGGCGTCGGCTGCACGGTGAGCTTGAGGTGGGCGTCGTCTCGCCCTACGGCGCGGGGCGGTCGCGCCAGGCCCAGGCCGCGCGAGAGAAACACCGGCCGCATGTTCTGCGG
>LKNB01000055.1 GCA_001564055.1 Rhodothermaceae bacterium Tc-Br11_B2g6_7 | reverse complement strand
GTACGTATACTTTGGATGTTGGTCCTGTAACAGCCCTGTCGCTCTCAAGCCTGTACGATTCATGCGTCATTCCTTACTGCTCTCGTTGTTCACCGCCGTTCTCGTTCTGCTAAGCGGGTGTTACAGTGCGGATCAGGCCACAAACAGGAGCTCAGATCGCAGCGTGCTGACCCAGGAGGATTTTGGTACGGCCTCCTACCGAACCGCGTATGCGGCAATAGAGTCCCTGCGGCCGCGCTGGTTGCGTTCGCGAGGGCAGAGCAGCTTCCGTGGAAGCTCCCGGGTGCAGGTGTATGTCAACGACAGCCGGGTGGGCGGCGTGGGGCAACTCCGCAATATTCCCATAAGCGCTGTCGAATCCATACGTTACATTGATGGCAACGCGGCGTCCGCGCGATGGGGGTTAGACCATGAAGATGGCGCCATCTACGTGCTGTCCATCAACTGATCCGGCGGCACCTCGGCCGGTGTGGTACAACGACGATCCATGGGGTGGATCCGGTGGAAGCGCCTCGGTAGCGTGCCCGTGTTTTTGCTGCAAAGCAAAGCGGATGCAAGCTGGGCAAAACCAACGCGTTAGCTCTGTTTTGCTGGTGTTACATCCATAGTGTAAAGAAAGAGTGAATACGCGTTGATGGTTGTGTGATTGTCGGTTGGGTTCTGCATATTACGCTCGTGTTACATCCCACCGTCACATCTCTGTTACACTGCTTTGGTCCTTGCGCCCCACGTGAATGCCATGGGTTGCCTATGCCCGACGCGCGTGTCCGTGTGTTGCGTGCTTTCCAATCTGTCGGCCAAGGGATGCAGTGTTCTGTGATAGGATTGTGATCAGCATCCACCACTTCCACGAAGAAACTTTACAGAGGTCATTATATGAGACTTCGATCGTTACTACTAACCTTTATGATGGCCTTTGGGCTGCCGGCGCTGGTGTTTGCGCAAGACGGCATGCTGGAAGGCACGATTACCGGGGCCGATACAGGCGAGCCGTTGCCCGGCGCGACGGTGTTTGTCAGCGCGCTACAGTCCGGTACATCCACTAATATCGACGGCGAATACAGCCTTGAGCTGGCCGCTGGAGAGTACGACGTGCGGTTTACGTACGTCGGCTTCCAAACGCGCATTGAACGCGTCACCATCAGCGCCGGTGAAACCACCACGCTGGACGTGGCCATGCAGCTCGACCTTGTCGGGCTCGATGATGTCATCGTGACGGGCTACGGCGAGGTGCCCAAGCGCAACATCACGGGTTCCATTGCCTCCATTCGCGGCCGCGACGTCAACCGGTTGGATGTGCAGTCCGTTGACCAGGCCATGCAGGGCCGCCTGCCCGGTGTGCGGGTAACCAACACCAGCGGCCAGCCGGGCGGTGGGGTGCACGTGCGCATCCGTGGCCTCGGCTCCATCTCTGGTGGGAACGCCCCGCTGTATGTGGTGGATGGCGTACCGATCTCCTTCACCGATCAGTCCAGCCAGGCCTCCTCCAACCCATTGGCGGGCATCAACCCGCGCGACATCGAGTCGATTGAGGTTCTGAAAGATGCGGCGGCGGCCTCCATTTATGGCGCGCAGGCATCCAACGGTGTAGTACTCGTAACCACGAAGCGCGGCGTCGAAGGCCCAACGCGGTTTACCGTCTCGTCCAGCGTCGGGCGCGTGGGTGAGATTGATCGCCATGACATCATTGAAGGGCCGGAGTGGCTCGACCTCCAGATGGAGGCCTACGCCTGGTGGTACGAATTCAACGGTCTGACGCGCGAAGCCGGCGAGGCGCGGGCGATGAGCGATCTTGGCCTTACCCCTGAGACGGTAGAGCATCACGACTGGCAGGATGCACTGATGCGCACAGGCGTGAATCGCCGGGTCGATCTTTCCGCCCGCGGTGGTACGTCTTCCACGCGCTTCTTCGTGTCGGGTGGATACAACTTCGAAGAAGGCACGGGCATCAACACCGACTTTGAGCGGCTCAATCTGCGTTCCAACATTGAGCACGATGCATCGGACTTTCTGACACTTGAGACGAACATTAACTTGTCGACGTCTCGTGCGACAGGTGCGTTGTCCAACGGCTTCTTCCTGGGGAGCCCCTTCTACGCCGGGCAGCGTAACCGCCCGACGGACCCCATCTTCAATGAAGATGGCTCCTTCAACCAGCGGACCTTCAACAACTACAACGCAGTGGAAGTAAACGTGCTGGATGATCGGGAAAACCGGATCAACCAGATGTTGCTCAATGCGGGCGTTCGGTTGAATCTGATCGACGGGCTGACCTTCCGCAGCTTCTATGGGCTGGACTACCGCAACACGCGGGATCTAAATTACTCAAGCCCAGAATCGACGGCCGGACCGCCCGGAGGCTCGCTCTTCCAGGCCGATCGCCAGGTGACCAACTTCACCACTAACCAGGTCTTCAACTACAACGCAGACGTGGCAGGCAATGCTTTCCGCGGGATTGCGGGCTTTGAGTATCGCCATGAAGACCGCTGGACGACGTCCATGAGCGGCGAAGGCTTCCCGAGTGGGCTTTTCCGCACGATGCAGAATGCGGCCGAGCCGACGGGTGTGACGGGCTTTGGCTCAGAGTACAAAACGGCCGGCTTTTTCGGGCAGGCGCAGTATGACTTCCTGGACCGTTACCTCTTCTCGGCTACGGCTCGCTACGACGGGTCCTCCCGCTTTGGGGCCGACCGTCGCTGGGGCCTCTTCGGCTCGGGCGCGATTGCCTGGGTCATGTCTGATGAGTCCTTCATGGACTTCAGCAACAACTGGCTGGACGACCTGAAGCTGCGTGCCAGCTTTGGTACGACGGGTAACCAGTCGGGCATCAGCAACTTTGCCCCGCGGACCCTCTTCGTTTCAGGAGGCACGTATGACGGCCAGCCGGCGCTTCGCCCGGGCGGCCTGGGTAACAACGTGCTCACCTGGGAATCCGCACAAACCCTCAACCTTGGGATCGACTGGAGTATCCTCCGGGGCCGCGTGTATGGTGTCGCCGAGGTCTACCGGCGGGATACCGATCGCCTGCTCCTGGGCCGCGACCTGCCCTCGGATAGTGGCTTTGGCTCGCTGACCGAGAACGTGGGTGGCGTGCGCAACGAAGGCATTGAGCTGGAGCTTGGCGCGGTGCTTGTCAATACGAACACCGTACGCTGGACCTCCGACTTCAACATCACCTGGCTGCGCAATGAAGTGCTCGCACTGGCTGATGGGGAAGATCGCCTGGGCACGTCGATTGTCGTGGGCCGCTCTCTGAGTTCCTACTACCTCCGTCGCTATGCAGGGGCCAATCCGGCTACAGGCATGCCGATGTTCTACGACCGCAACGGCAACATTACCTACACGCCGTCCTTGACGGGCGATCTGGAAACGGATGACCGTGAGTTCGTGGGTACGGCTCTGCCGTCCTCGCTGGGTGGTTGGAACAACCGCGTTACCGTGGGTAACTTCACACTGGATGCGCTGGTGCAGTTCAACTTCGGTCAGTTGACGTACGATAGCTTCCAGGGCTCCTTCACCGATGGCGCGTTCTTCCGTCAGGGTGGTCTCATCGCGGATACACGCAACCGCTGGACCGAGCCGGGGCAGATTACCCGCGTTGAGCGGGCCTATCGCAATAGCTCGTACCCGGGACGCACCAGTGGCTTTACCGGGTCCACGCGCTTCCTGCAGGATGCCTCGTATGTGCGCCTGAAGAACGTGCAACTGACGTATGCGCTGCCCGTCAACCTGACGCAGCGTATTGGCTTCCAGGGTGCCGCAGTCTATGTGCAGGGTACCAACCTGCTGACACTGACGAACTACCCGGGGATTGATCCGGAGGTTTTGGGGTCAAACAATGCCATCTACCCGCAGTCGCGCATCTTTACGACGGGTATAGAGCTCAACTTCTAACATGAGCTTTAACTCCACTGACGTAGACCACCCACTCTATTACGATAGATCTATGACCTTTCGCACCCTACCGGCTCTTATGCTGGCTACCCTCCTGGTGTTACTTACAGGATGTGATGGCTTGCTCGATACGGAGCCCCAACAGTCCGTGGATACCACCGTCGGGACGTCGAGTCCTGAAGGTATCCGTGCCCTTTATCACAGCACCTATAACCGGCTGACCGGCAGTTCCTACTACGGGCAGCGCCTCATGATGGCGGGCGACGTACTCGCCGATAACGCCGTAGGTCATCCCACGACCTCCGGCCGCTATGTGAGTGAACCCCAAAACCAACTGGGCACCGGCGTCGGTGGCTGGGGCCGCTACACGCAGATCAATGAGATCAACTACGCGCTTAAGTACGCCTCCACCGTTGACGGTATGCCCGACGCTGAGCGTACACGTATACAGGGGGAGATGCACTTCCTCCGGGCGTTAGCGTACCATGACCTGATGAAGGTCTATGCGTACGAGCCGAACCAGATCGTGGACGGCTTTGACCTCGGGGTGATTATTCGCACCGAGCCTACTGAAACCGTTGACCAGGCAGATTTTCGCCCACGGGCTACCGTGCAGGACGTATACGACCTGATCGAAGCTGATCTGCTTGAGGCTATTAGCCTGCTAAGCCAGGAAGACCGAGGCAACCCGTTCTTTGGTACGCTGGCTGCGGCAGAAGCGCTGCTGGCTCGGGTGTACCTGTATGCCGAGAATTGGTCCGGTGCAGAGACGTACGCCACCCGCGCTATGGACAACTCCAGCGCGCGGCTTGCCACCCCTGACGAGGTGGCCACCATGTTCAACAACGCCTCTGACCCAACGGTAGAGTCGATTTTTGAGGTGCGCTTCCGTCAAACGGAAGGGCTTGGCGTGAACAACTCAATCTCATCCCTCCTGACGCCCCCGGGGCACTACGACGTCCTCCCCTCAGCGGAGCTTTTGGCTATCATCGCAGAGGAAGATACCCGATCGGCGCTTTACCCCTTCGACGAAGACCTCGAAGAATATGAGAGCGATGCCACAGGGCATACCATGGTCAACAAGTTCAATCAATCCGTAGCGACCTACACGGACAACATTCCCGTCCTGCGCTACGCTGAGATGCTCCTTACCCGGGCTGAGGCGCGGGCCGAGCAACCTGGGAGCGAAGCAGATGCGCTGGCAGACCTGAACCTGCTGCGCGAAAACCGTGGCCTGGAGGCGTTCGATGCAATGCCTGCGGACCTGATCGGTGAAATCCTCGAAGAGCGCCGCCGCGAACTGGCCTTTGAAGGTCACCGCTGGCACGACATGAAGCGCCGGGGCATGGACATCGAGAAGCCCGCTGAGCTTAACCTGCCGACGCTGGAGTACGGTGTACCCCAGACGCTGGCGCGGATTCCGACCGGTGAAGTGTCACTCAATGCAGACCTGGTCCAAAACCCGGGCTACTAAGCCCACCGGTGCCCGCCGGCGAGCACGAGCTCGCCGGCGTCTGGCACCCCTGCTTCGCTATTATCCTATCTTATAGATCTCTCTGACTTATGCGATTACGTTCGCTACTAACCGCCGGACTGCTCGCCTCAGTGCTGCTGCTGACGGGCTGCTTCGAAGACATTGTCAACACGTTTGACGGTGAACCGCAAGTGGAATTCGAGCAGTACAACCAGCCCTTCTCGGGTAGTAATAACTACACCGCTAACGTTGGCTTCGGTGCAGATGCTGAAGACCCAACCACGTTTGCCCTTCGCCTGAACCTGATCGGGCCGCACCAGGGCACAGATGTTGACATCAACTTCGTTGCCGCAGATGAAGAAGTAGACTTCGACGGGGACGTCGTGGCCACTGCTTCCGCGGTCGAAGGGGTGCACTTTTCGCTCAATCCGTCTGACGGTCGCGCCGTCTTCCCCGATGGTGTGGAGTGCGGTGCCTACCCGCACACAACGGCCTGCCCTTCCTTCAGTCATATCGAGGTAACCGCCCTGCCGGGCGGCCTTGCCCCGGGCGAATCGGTGACGCTCATTCTGGAGCTCCAGGAGAGCAATACGCTGATTCCGGCCGAGAACTACAAGTACTACACGGTGAACCTCAGCAAGGCTTCGGACGACTGAGCCTACTCCCTGTAACCAGTAGCACCAAAGCACCCTCTACCTCAGGGGGTGCTTTTTTCATGTCCATCTGTGGCGTACTGCAACGGTAATGAAATTTACCCCAACGCCAAAACTCTACCGATGGCCCTCTGTATCTCATGTGATTACATTACCATATCAACAGTATTGAGGCACGGAGCATGGATCATAAAGAGGGGGCATACAAAGTACGCGACCTGAGTTTGGCGGACGAGGGCCGCAAAAAAATCGAATGGGCCGAGAGCCGGATGCCGGTGCTCATGCGCCTGCGCGAAGAGTACGCCCAGACCAAGCCGTTCAAGGGCTATAAGCTGTCGGGTTGCCTGCACGTGACGAAGGAAACCGCGGTGCTGGTAGAGACGCTCGCTGCCTGTGGCGCGGAAGTGGCCTGGAGCGGCTGCAACCCGCTTTCGACCAACGATGAGGTAGCAGCAGCGCTCGCCGCCGGTGGCACCGAGATTTACGCCTGGTATGGCCAGAATACAGACGAATTTTACTGGAGCATCGAGCGCACCATCGACACGCCGCCGCACCTTACGCTGGATGACGGCGCGGACCTCATCTTTACGGTGCACCACAAGCACCCGGAGATGGCGGACCACATCATCGGCGGCTCGGAAGAGACCACCACGGGCGTGCATCGCCTGCGCGCGATGGCCGACGACGGCAAGCTGCTCTACCCTGTCTTTGCGGTAAACGATGCGGAGACCAAGTGGGACTTCGATAACGTGTACGGCACCGGGCAGTCTACGCTGGACGGTATCCTGCGCGCCACATCCGTGCTCGTGGCGGGCAAGAACTTCGTCGTGGCGGGCTACGGCCACTGCGGCCGCGGTGTCGCGATGCGGGCTGCCGGTATGGGCGCCAACGTCATCGTCACTGAGGTGAAGCCCACGGCTGCCCTGAAGGCTACGCTGGACGGCCACCGCGTGATGACGATGGACGAAGCCGCTGCCATCGGCGATATCTTCGTTACGGCGACCGGCATGAAGGACGTGATCCGCGGACGCCACTTCCTCAAGATGAAGGAAGGCGCGATTGTCTCCAACACCGGCCACTACGACGTGGAACTGAACCTGAAGGAGCTGGCCGAGCTGGCGGTGGACGCGCGCACGGTGCGCCAGGACAACCGCGAGTACACGCTGGAGAACGGCAAGACCATCTACGTGCTGGCCGACGGCCGCCTCGTCAACCTCGCGGCTGCCGAAGGGCACCCGTCCGAGGTGATGGACATGAGCTTTGCCAACCAGTTCATGGCGCACCTCAGCCTCGTGCAGAAGGATGAAGCGGGCGACGCCTACGAGAACACGGTGATTGACCTGCCGGTGGAGCTCGACCAAGAGATCGCCCAGATCAAGCTCGAAACGATGGGCATCGACATCGATAGCCTCACCGAAGAGCAAGAGTACTACGCCACGGACTACTCCGCCGGCACCTGAGGCCTCGTACAGGCGTCAGGTTGCTGCCGGTTGTTTCGATGAACATCACGCTGCGCTGGGCACATGCTCGGCGCAGCGTTTTTTGTTTTTGTGCTATGGCGCCCGGTGTTGGGCCGGCCGCTACCGCTTGCGATGGCTGGGATTGGTGCAGGGCGCTACGCGCGGCGGCGATGGCGGAAGTGCTGCAGGACCTCAGAGACGTTGCCCACCAGGGGCGTGCCGATGCAGAGGTCTTCGCCCACTGACGCGGTCACGGCCTCAGCAGGATCGTCGGCCGTAGAACCGCCGCTCGTTTCCTCACAGGCCACAAAGCCCATCTGCCAGTCAGGAAAGGTGCGCCGCTCGATGGGGGAGGTGAACAGCGTCTGGATCTGCTCGTGACGGGGATCCTGAGCGATGGCGGTGAAGACCTCGTGCACGGCGGACGCTAAGCCCTCGAGTAGCTGCAGGAAGCGCTGCTGCCTGTACATGAGCACCCCTGTGATGCCGAGCTTGCTGTTGCGCTGGCGGGCCTGCACGAGCAACGCCGTGAGCTCCTGTTCCGTCATCGGTTCGACGGCCTTGCTGACGTACATCAGCTGGAATAGCGGTCCAGCATGCTGCTCGCAGTCGCGCATGCGATGGAGGTTGCGGCAGAGCTCGCTTACCGAGCGGGCCGTTGTGGCACAGGTCCGATGGCGACGCTGGGCCACGAACAGCTCCAAGCCATTCACGGCATAGTGGGACATTACCCACGGTGCAGCCGTCGCTGACCCGCGTGCGCCCCCAGGCGAGGCTTCAACTTGGGCAACAGCGTCGCGTACGGCCTCCGTGTACTGCGAGGGCCAGGGCTCGACGAAGTGGACCAGCGCATCGGTAGACATAACGATTCGGCCGCTCAAGGTGAGGAGGACGCGAGGCAGTCCAGCCGTTCGCGGCGAAGCGCGCGCCTCGAGGCTGACTATGTACTATACGCCGCAGGAAGAAGAAGGGTGCGTCCTCCTCACCTGTAACGGCTACAACAGCGCACGCACAGAGGGGGTGCAGATTAGGGAGGGCCCCAGCGTGTATGTGCTGGGGATGTTGCCTCCCTTCTTCCCCTTAATTGCTACAACGAGGCACGGTATGAATACGACCACAATGCAACGTCCGACAAAGACACAGACGACCGACCGCACCATCTCGCCCTGGGACTGGATGCGTGGCGCGCTGGGGGGCTTTATCGGTAGCATGGGCTTTGGGCTCCTGATGGCGTTTGTGATGCCCTCACCCCTGCTCGAAGTCGTCATTCCCAACATGTACGGGATCCCGGCAACCCCCGATGCACCGGCCCACCTGGCCGGCTGGTTCTTCCATCAGTTTCATGGCGTGATGCTGGGGCTGGCCTATGTGGCCTACGCCGAGCTGCCGGCTATTCGGAGCTGGCTGGACGCGCGCACCCTACCGGGCGCCCTTACCCACGGCATGATCTGGGGCGTGGTAACGACGCTGATCCTGGCTGTGCTGGTGATGCCGCTCTGGCTGCAAGCTACCGGCTTCGCGATGGCGCCGCCGTTCCCGAACCTTGGTGTGGGCACCATCATGAGCCTCATCGGGCACCTGATGTACGCGCTGCCATTGGCGGTAGTCTATGCGCTCTACCGCTCATAGCACGCGCTCAATCTAAACCGCAAACGCCCCATCTCCTTTGCGGGAGGTGGGGCGTTGCTGTATCTGTTAGGAAAAAAGAAAACGGCGGCCTCCGGTAAAGAAGCCGCCGCTTTGGCGCTGTTCGCTGCGTCAGCTACTACATAGACGCGTTACTGAATGGTAAACGAACCGCGCATGCTGCCTGTGTGGACTGCGCAGTAGTACTCGGCCAAGTCCTCGGCCAGTTCTTGCGTGAGCGTGAAGGAGAAGCCACCCGCGCCGTCCGTTTCGAGGTTGACATCCTCATCCGTGGCGAACGTGCCAGCGCCATCGTGGGTCAGCAGATCGTTGCCCTCACCGTCCTCAACGGCAAACGGATGCGGCCCACCGTTCACGATATCAAACGTGTAGCGCGTGCCCACGCTAAGCGTAATCGTCGCGTTGTTTTCGTTCAGTTCAACCACGGATGCAGCGTCAGCACCGTCCACGGCTGTCGCGAAGTAGGCGCTGGCACCATCATTGTCAAGCGTGATGGTCACAGCGGCATCATCTGCGGTGAACGAGGGCGGCAGCAGCAGCCCGTCGATCACATGTAGGATACCGTTCGAGGCGAAGTAGTCGAGATTGGCCACGTCGAGGGTGGCTTGCCCGTCGTTGAAGACCACCTGCTCGCTGTCAAGGGCGATGGTGAGGTCTTCGCCCTGGGCTGTACCGAGCGTGATCTCGCCGCCTTGGTCGTCAAGAAGCGCCAGCAAGCTGGCAGAGTCAACCGCGTCGTCAGCGAACACGTGGTACTGCAGCACCTCCTGTACTTCCTCTTGAGAGAAGCCGCTTAGGTCCGCCTCGTCAAAGGTGGCGTTGTTCGGTCCAAAGACCGTCCAGTCGTCTGCATTTACAAACGCGTCGGCCAGATCGAAGTCGACCACGGCGTTGTAGAGCTCAAACGTTTCATCCACGAACCATGCGACGTTCGCCAGATTCTGGTTGCCCAGCAGCGTGCGGTCGATCACGTGGATAATGCCGTTGTCGGTCTCGATGTCGGCCTGAATGACCTGTGAGCCCTCGATGAAGACATCGTCACCATCGCGAACCACAGTGAGCTCATCGCCCGCAAGCGTGGTGACGGTATTCTCACCCTCTTGCAGGTCGCCTGCTGCAATCGCCTGGCCAGAAACTACGTGATAGCCCAGTACATCAGCGAGCGCAGGCTGCTGAATGAGCACGTCAACGTTGATGGGGCCAAACGCAGCGTTGTTGGGCGCAAAGACCGTGAAGGTCGCGTCCTCATCCGCGAGCGGATCTACCAGGTCGGCTTCCTGCAGCGCAGTAAGCAGCGTGGAGAAGTCCTCATTCTCGGCTACGATGTCAGCGATCGTGACCGTCGCCTCGCCAAGGATTTCCACCGTTGCAAAGTCACCGACGAGTGGCGCTAAGTTGCCGTTAGCCGTGGTGAGCAGTGCCGGGGCCTGCGCAGGGATGCGCTCGCCATTGGCATCGGTGCCGGCGGGTCCGAGGTGCGTCATGGCAAAGAACTCGGCCGTCTGATCAATCGTCGACTCCTCGCGGGGCGAATCATCGCCACCGCCGCGCGGCTCCAGTACGTCGATCGTCACATCGTTGTGCACGGTGTTGATGGCCAAGTCCTCCTGTGAGATGCCCACGAAAGCACCGATCTCTCCGTCATTCACCGCGTGGAGGTCGATGGAAACGAGGTCCTCGCCGATGGTACCGTTGTACAGGATTTCGATGACGTCAACGGTCACCGTGTTTGTCGGCTCATCGTACGACTCATCGTTCCACGTGAACTGTGCCAGCGCGTAAACCGCGGCCGTTTCGCTGGTGGCCGTGACGCCCTCCACGGTACCGTCCGTCGAGATGTGCGCGGCGTGGTCTACGGGGTCAGCGCCGGCTACGTCTACCAGTACGCTGCCATCTTGCAGGTTTTCCGTCAGCTCAAGGCTGCCCACAACGTCTTCGTTGGTGAAGTCGCCGTCGCCGTCATCTGTAGTGATAACGACCGTCTGCCCAGCCGTGGCGGTGATGCCTGTGACGAGCAGCTCAGAATCGTCTGCGGTGAAGTCCAGTGCCTGCGTCTGCAACTCAACCTCAGCGGGGGCGAGGTCCGGTGGCAGCAAGATGCCATCGATCACATGCAGAATACCATTGGAGGCAAAGTAGTCAAGGTTCACGACATCAAGCGATGCCTGGCCATTATTAAAGACGACCTCCTCGCCGTCCAGCGCAGCCGTGATGGTTTCGCCTTCAAGGAGGGTTTCAAGCTCTACTTCCCCCTCCGATTCCAGAAGGCTCAGGAGCTCAGTAGAGGTGGTGGTCTGACCGGCAATCGCGTGATACTGTAGAATCTCAGCGATCTCCTCCTCGCTGAATGCGCTCAAGTCAGCGTCGTCAAAGGCCCCGTTGTTGGGTCCGAACACCGTCCATTCCTCGGCTTCGGCAAACGCCTCGCCCAGCTCAGCGTCTAAAACCGCGTTGTAGAGTGCCTGCGTCTGGTTGACGAACCAGGTGACGTTAGCCAGATTCTGATTGCCGATCAGCGTGCGGTCGATCACATGGATGATGCCGTTGTCGGCCTCAAGGTCGGCCTGGCTCACCTGCGAGCCGTCGATAAAGACGTCCCCATCGCGGAGGGAGACGGTGAGTTCGTCGCCCGCCAGGGTCTCGATCGTTTGCCCGTCTTCCAGATCACCAGCGGCCACGGCTGCTCCCTCTACTACGTGGTAGCGGAGGATGTCGCCGGCTGCGTCAGCGGCGCCGATGGCATCCAGATTGAACGGCTCGAAGGCCGTGTTGGTGGGAGCAAACACGGTGAAGGTGGCATCCTCATCGCCCAACGCGTCCGCCAAGCCTTCGTCTTGCAGTAGGCTCAGTAGCGTGGAAAAGTTTTCGTTGTCAGCGACAATGTCGGCGATTGTGCCGTCGTCTTCTAAGGGAGGTGGAGGTTCGGGCTCTACCGTAGTTTCGCTATCGCACGCGGCCAAGAAGCCGAGTGCGCCAATAAGCACCACGGCCAGAAGCCGGTGGGCGTGGGAAAAAGTGGAAGTGGTCATTGCGATACGCCTGCGTGTAAAATGGGGAGTGTGCGAGCGAGAGGGAAGTAGCGTGGTGAGTGTAGCGTGTCTACTTTCTCATACACAGCAGGATTGGATACACCTCAACGGAGATGTTAATCTAAACGGCTATAACACGAAGGTTACAAGCGTTACGGGGCGGCTACAGAGAGCGCTTGTCCCCTGCCCAAACAGCGATTTCGACCGAAAACGAGAATCAACAAAAAAGCCGACCGGGATAGACCCGGTCGGCTCGTTGAACTGCTGCGAAGCGAACTCCGCTATGCAGGTAGTGCTGGTTTGATAAGGCGCTTATACGTCGCCGTTATCTCCATTATCACCGTTCTCATCGGTGAAGCTCGGGGGCAGCAGCACGCCATCGATCAGGTGGATGAAGCTGTCCAGCGCTTCGATGTCCACGTTGCCGAGGTCGATGCTGGCCTGGTCACCGTTGATGTTGATGCCGGTGAGGTTGCCGTCATCATCGAACGTACCGGTGAAGGTCATCTCCTCGCCTTGCAGCGTTTCGACACTGAGCTCAGCTTCTTCATCGGTGAGGGCATCAACAAGCACTCCAGAGTCAACCGCCTCCGTGAGGACGTGGTACTGTAGGATGGATTCCCGCTCGGAGAAGGTGAACTGGTTGAAGTTGGCCGCATCGAAGGCATCGTTGGTCGGCGCAAAGACCGTCCAGGTCAGCGTTTCATCTTCGAAGGCCCCGGCCAGTTCCGCTTCGCGGAGGCGCTCTTTCAGCGTCTGCGTGGCAAGCGTCACGTTGAGGCGGGTGGCCAGCGTGCGGTTCTCAAGGAGCACGTCGTCGATGATGTGCAGCACGCCGTTGACAGCGGGGATGTCGGCCGTGGTTACGGAGGCGTTGTTGACGAGCACGCCATCTTCCTCGTCGACCGTCACCGTGACGTTATCACCTTGCAGTGTGGCTACCGGGCCGTCCTGAAGGTCGCCAGAGCCGAGCTCCTGGCCATCAATCACGTGGTATTGCAGGACATCTGCGAGCAGCTCTGTGTCGGCAAGCAGCATGTCCACGTCGTACGCGCTAAAGGCGTCGTTGCTTGGAGCGAACACTGTGAAGGAGCCGTCGCGATTCGCGAGCGCCTCATCCAAGCCGGCTGCGCCAAGCGCCGCCGTGAGCGTGCCAAGGCCGCCGGTGATACGCCCCTACCGTCGGCTCCCGAATGAGCTGCGGCACGCATGTAACGGAGAACTGAGACCGGTGGGCCACCGTGCAGCCTCGGGCAAAGGGTAGTGCCAGGTGTGTTCGACGGCCCGCGTTACATCTGCCATTAGTGTTATGTATGTGTGCTGCTTCATACATCCCAGGTCAGGATGTCCGTCTCATTCTTGTCCCGTTCGGTCCATTCCTCGGCGTCAGGCATCGGGTCCTTCTTCTCGGTAAGGTTATAGCCCAGCTCACGCCACTGGTTGGCCAGGTACTCATTCCATTCCGTGTAGTGTGCCCACACGTCAGGCAACTCGTCATCGGGGTAGATGGCCTCCACCGGGCAGACGGGCACGCACGCATTGCAGTCGATGCATTCGTCCGGCTGGATGGCGAGGAAGTTTGGGCCTTCGTAAAAGCAGTCCACGGGGCACACCTCTACGCAGTCGGTGTGCTTGCAATTGATACAGGGCTCGGCGACGACGTACGGCATATGGAGAAGGGAATAGATCTTGTTCAGATAAGACAGCATGTTACGTGTGCGGTATCTTAGCCCCCGTCGAACCCTCCGTTCCGGGTTGGTGGAGGCCGTACGTGGCTTGGATGTGACGTTTACGTTCTCCGCCCTTCCTTCACTGACCATAGATCCATGGGTTCTGATTTCTGGCGTTCGTTTTTCCTCGTGTGTGTTGGACTCGTGGCAACGGTTGGGCTGACGGCGTGCGGCACCAGTCAGGCCCTTTCGACCGAGGGGCTACAGGGGCGCACGCTGGCCGTAACAGCGGCGGTGCCGGAGCCGCCCATCGTGTACCACACCGGGCTGGCGGCCCTAAACGTGCGGCCCTACGCCCCCTATGGCGACCGCCCCCGGGGTACGGCCGTGCAGGAAGCCCGGCAGGCGCAACGGGTAGAGGTCGTCCTGCAGGCCGCTGCAGACGATGTGCAGCCGGTCCGCGCCCTTGCTGCGCAGCTTGGGAAGGCCACCGCGGAGGCCTGGGGGATGGAACTCGTTTCCGACCCCGCGGCCGCCGATGTGGTGCTGGATGTGCAAGTGCTGGGCTATGGCCTCACCATGCCGTCCTGGCGGGCGGGCGTCGCCTTCTTCCTGGATGCCGACGTGGCGCTGATCGACCAGGCCAACGACCGGACGCTGTGGACGTACACGTACGACCGCGAGCGTACCTCCCGGCCCGATATTCGGCATCCCGCGATTGGGCGGATGACGGTTGAGGAACTGGGCGGGCGCTTGCTCGACTATACCGACGAAGTAGCCGCCCGCATCACCCGGCGCCTGCAGCGCGACGCGTCGTAGAAGCCTTACGAGCGCCGCCTGTCTACCGTGGTAGACGGTCCCTGTCGTAGATCGTGCACGCGCGGGTACCCGGGCGGACGGCTCCGCCGGATGTTTCGTGCTTTCTGTTTTGTTGCGCTATCCCATGCCCACCGCCATGCGTCCCTTTCCTTGGTCTCGCCTCACCGTCGCGCTCGTCCTGCTGTGTGCCAGTGGCCTGCTGGCCTTCGGGTTGACCAGCTGTGCGCCACCGGGGACGTTGCAGCAGGCGGACTTCGAAGGGCGCACGCTGGCCGTGGTGACGGCTCCGGCACCGCCGCCCTTTGTATTCCACGCCCGGTTGGCCCAGGCCGGCGTGGCGCCCTTTGCGGAGGAGGGGCGCCCCCCGGAGGGGTATGAGGAGACGGAGGTCGAGCGCGCGGAGCAGCTGACGGAACGGCTCCGGGAGGTGCTGGCGGAGGTTGCCATTGCAGATAGCGTGGCGCGCCGCGCTGGAGCGGTTACGGCCAACACGTTGGGAATGGAGGTGGTGAGCGACCCCGACGCCGCGGACGTGCTCGTGGACGTACGCGTGCTCGACTATGGCCTGCTCACCCACAGTTTTACCGACGGCGCTACAGCCTTTATCGATGCCGATATTGCCCTGCTCGATCCCGAGGCCCCCGACGAGCCGCTGTGGGCCTTCTTCCCCGGGGAAAAACGCCGTCAGGACTTCTCCGGGCTGCGGCTCTTTCGGCTCTCCGACGACGCGCTCAGCGAAGCCGTCATCAACCACGTCGACTGGGTGATGGCGGAGTACCGGCAGGCCCTCCGGCGGGATATGCGGTAGGTGGCGCGTCCGTGGGGTACAGGCGCTGCAGAATGGCCGGCTGCCGCCTCCCCTCACTCGCCATCAAACAAGCCTTTGAGGTTGCCCGGAATCGCGTGCCCGAAGTGCTTGTAGGCGCGGGCGCTGGCAATGCGGCCGCGGGGGGTGCGCTCCATGAAGCCTTCCTGTATGAGGTAGGGCTCGTAGACCTCTTCGATGGTGCCCGCATTCTCGCCTACCGAGACGGCCAGGTTGGAGAGCCCCGTCGGGCCGCCGCCAAACTTCTCGATAAGCGTCAGCAGGATGCGGGTATCCATGTCGTCGAGGCCTTCTTCATCCACGTCCAGCGCGTTGAGCGCATGGTCCGCCACGGCCTGCGTCACGCGGCCATCGCCCTCCACCTGCGCAAAGTCGCGGGTGCGGCGGAGGAGGCGGTTGGCCACGCGGGGCGTGCCCCGGCTGCGGCGGGCGATCTCGTGGGCGCCTTCCTCGGTGGTGTCCACCTGCAGGATGCGCGCCGAGCGCTCCACAATGCGCTGCAGCAAGTCGGCCGTGTAGTAGTCATACCGAAAGTCGATGCCAAACCGGGCACGCAGCGGCGCCGTGAGCAGCCCCTTCCGGGTGGTGGCCCCCACGAGGGTGAACGGTGGCAGCGTGATCTGCACGCTGCGGGCGTTGGGCCCGGAGTCGATCACGATGTCGATGTGGTAGTCCTCCATCGCCGAGTAGAGGTACTCTTCCACCACCGAGCTCAGCCGGTGAATCTCGTCGATGAAGAGGACATCGCCCTCTTGCAGGTTGGTGAGCACGCCGGCGATGTTGGCGGGCTTTTCCAGCACCGGGCCGCTGGTGGTGGTGATCTTGGCGCCCATCTCTTCTGCGATGATGTGGGCAAGGGTCGTCTTGCCCAGGCCGGGCGGCCCGGAGAGCAGCACGTGGTCGAGCGTCTCGCCCCGTTGCAGCGCCGCCGTCATAAACACCTGCAGGTTGCGCTTGATCTTCTCCTGCCCAATGAAGTCGTCCAGCGATTGCGGCCGCAGCAGCTTTTCGAGGTCTTCCTCCGTGGCAGACGAAGGCAGTGGGCTAATGGCGTCGGGACGGTCGGCCATGCGAAGGGTAAAATGCGAGAGGAAGGGAGGGAGCGCGGCAGCACGGACGACCCGCGCCTGCCATAATCACGAAACGAAATCAGCGGTACCGGGCGTTTCGTGTTGACAAACCCGTCCTGGGGTGGTACGTTTCAGGCACTATGTTTGCTGTCGACGACATCCTCATTTCCGATGCGGTACTGGACGCGCCCTTCGTGTGCGTCCTTGGCGCATGCCATGGCGCCTGCTGCGTGCAGGGCGACGCTGGTGCGCCGCTGCGGGCCGACGAAGTCCCGGCGCTGGAAGCTGCTTTGCCCGACGTGTGGGACGACCTGCGGCCCGACGCCCAGGCCGTCATCAAGGAGCAGGGCGTGTGGGAAGCCACCCCGTACGACGACCACGCCGTCCCGTGCACCGACGATGGTGCGTGCGTTTTCGCTACGTTCGACGGCCCCGTGGCCACCTGTGCGCTTCACCGCGCCCATCAGGAAGGCCGCACCGACTTCATCAAGCCCCTCTCGTGTCACCTCTTTCCCATCCGCATCGAGCAGGTGGGTCCGCACGAGGTGCTCAATGTGCAACACCTCTCCATCTGCGCACCCGCCCGTGCCGAAGGCCAGCGCACCGGTGCCCAACTGGCCGACGTACTGCGCGCGCCCCTCATCCGGGCCTATGGCGCGGACTGGTACGACGCCTTTCACGACGCCTGGACCGCGCGGCGCCAGGCTGATTCTTCTTCCTCACGCGCCCCGGAGACGCCATGCTAAACCTCAACCAGCAGCAAAAGCAGCAGCAAAAGCTCTCCCCGCAGCAGATCCAGTACATCAAACTGCTGCAGCTACCCACGATGTCGCTGGAGCAGCGCATCAAGTCGGAGCTGGAGGAAAACCCCCTGCTCGAAGAGGGCGAGGAGGAAGACGATCTGTTTGAGGACGAGCAGCCGCTCAACGAAGAGCCGCGCGTAGACGACGAACGCGCAACGATGGAAGAGGACGCCGAGCGCGAGCCCGAGGCCACCGAAGACGACTACGACTGGGACGAGCTGCTCAACAGCTCCGACGACCTCTACGGCTATAAGGCCCGCGTTGACCACAGCAAGGAAGAGGAGGAGCGCGACCGGCCCATGCCGGCCAAAGGCTCCATCGCGGAGGATCTTCGCCAGCAGCTCACCTACCTCGATCTCAGCGAGCGCGAAGAGCTCATCGCGGAGCAGCTCATCGGCTCCATCGACGCCGACGGCTACCTGCGCCGCCCGCTTGAATCGGTGGTGGACGACATCATGTTCAACCACGGGCTCGACCTCGACGAGGACGACGTAGAGGAGGTCCTGCAGATTGTGCAGACGCTCGACCCCGTCGGCATCGGCGCACGCGACTTGCAGGAGTGCCTTCTCATCCAGCTCAAGAATATGCCGGACGCGGTCGATTATCGCGAGACGGCCATCGAGATGATCGAGGATGAGTACAAGTCCTTTACCATGAAGCACTTTGGCAAGCTCAAGAAGAAGCTCAACCTGAGCGATGAGGAGCTGAAGGAGGTCTTTGAGCTCGTGCAGCGCCTGGATCCCAAGCCCGGCGAAGGCGAGTTCACCGCGCAGCAGAACTACATCACGCCGGATTTCAACGTGCGCTACGTGGACGGCGAGTTTATCGTCACGCTCAACGGGCGCAACGCGCCGGACCTGCGCATCTCGAGCCACTACCGCAAGATGCTGGAGAAGCTCTCCGCTCAGAAGAAAAAGAAGAAGGAGGAAGAGGAAAAGGCGAAGGCCAAGCCCAACGGTATCGACGACGACACGCGGCAGTTCCTCAAGAACAAGTATGAGTCCGCCCGCTGGTTCATCAACTCCATCAACCAGCGGCGTCACACCATGACGAAGGTGATGCACGCCATCATCCAGCTGCAGGAGGACTTCTTCAAGTACGGCGAGGGCCATCTCAAGCCGATGATTTTGAAGGACATTGCCGAGATCATCGACATGGACATCTCCACGGTCAGCCGCGTGGTGAACGGCAAATACGTGCAGACGGAGTTTGGCGTCTACGAGCTGAAGTACTTCTTCTCAGAAGGGCTGGAGACGGAGAGCGGGGAAGAGATCTCCAACAAGGAGGTGCGGGCGATTATTGAGGGCATTGTGGCCAACGAAGACAAGTCGAAGCCCCTCTCGGATCAAAAGATTGCCGACAAGCTGGAGGAGCGCGGCTTTAAGATCGCCCGGCGCACTGTAACCAAGTATCGTGAACAGCTAAGCATTCCCGTAGCGCGCCTGCGAAAGCAGATCGTGCTGGAAGACGAGTGATGCCGCCGCTGCGCGTGCTCGTTCGCTGAGCCTTTTCTGAACTTACGTCTCGCATGGACCCCCTCGTTGCGGAAGCGGAAGCCTGGTTATATCTGGTGCTGGCCCTGTCCGGTGCGGTCATTGTCGGTCTACTTGTGCATGCGGTCGCGTTTTACGTGGTGCGCGGCGTGAGCAAGCGCGTCGGGCGCGGCGAGCCCGTCCGCAAAGAGGTCCTCGCCCGCATCTACCGGCCCCTCCAGTTGCTGATACCGCTGCTGCTGGCCGCTGGGGCCGTCTCTGTAGCCGCGCCGGAGTTTGTGCCGGGCGCGGAGACGCCCCTGGGGAGCCTGCTGCATGTGGGTGTCGTCTTCAGCGTAGCCTGGCTGCTCATTGCGCTCGTGATGGCCGCCGAGGAGACGATCAGCCAGCAGTTTTCGATAGACGAAGCGGACAACCTGCGCGCGCGAAAGGTGGTGACGCAGACCCGCATCCTGCGCCGCATTGCCATCATCATCATTGGCATTCTGGCGGTAGGCGTGATGCTCTTTGAGTATGAGGCGTTCCGTAGCCTGGGCACGGGCATCTTGGCCTCCGCTGGCATCATCGGGATCGTGGTGGGGCTGGCGGCGCAGCGTACGATCGGGACCATCATCGCGGGCTTCCAGATTGCCTTCACGCAGCCCATTCGGGTAGACGACGTGGTGATCGTGGAAGGTGACTTTGGCTGGATTGAGGAGATCACGCTGACGTATGCCGTGGTGCGCGTATGGGATCAGCGGCGCATCATTGTGCCGATCACGCACTTCATCGAGACGCCCTTCCAAAACTGGACCCGCGAGACCTCGGACTTGCTCGGCACCGTGTTTCTTTATGTGGATCACCGCGTGCCGTTCACCGACGTGCGGGAGGCGGTAGGCCGTATTGTGGAAGCATCGGAGTATTACGACGGCCGGGTTTGGCGCCTGCACGTCACGAACACGTCGGAGCGCACGGTAGAGATGCGCCTCTTGATGAGTGCGAAAAGCGCGCCCGAGCTGTGGGAGCTGCGCTGCGAGGTGCGCGAGAAGATTGTGGCGTACATTCAGGCGCACTACCCCGATGCCCTACCGCGCGTCCGCGCCGAAATCCGCGGTGAGGGCCCGGTGGAGGCACCCTCAATACCTGCGCCGCCGTCGGCGTAACCTGGGACCCTCACCTGCTGGCGCCCCTATGCTTTCTGATCTCGTGGTCCTCGAACTGGCCAGCGTCCTTGCCGGACCGAGCGTAGGACAGTTTTTTGCCGAGCTGGGCGCTACGGTGATCAAAGTCGAGAATCCGCGGACCCGGGGCGACGTGACGCGGCGTTGGATCCTCCCCAACGAGAACACTACCGACGATCGCTCGGCCTATTTCTGCTGCTGCAACTATGGCAAGCAGTCGCTGGCGCTGGACCTTACCACCGAGGCCGGGCAGGAGGTGCTGCATACCCTTGTGGCAAAGGCCGATGTCGTGATCGCGAGTTACCGTCCGGGCACGGCTGAGAAGTTGGGCGCTGACGCCTCCACCCTGTCCACGCTGAACCCAGCGCTGCTCTACGGCCACATCACGGGGTATGGCCCCGACAACCCGCGGGCGGGCTACGACGCGGTGATTCAGGCCGAGAGCGGGTTCATGGCCATGAACGGGGCGCCGGACGGCCCGCCGACGAAGCTGCCCGTCGCGTTGATGGATGTGCTGGCGGCGCATCAGCTGAAGCAGGCCTTGTTGGTGGGGTTGCTGCAGCGCACGACAACAGGCCGTGGCGGCTATTTCCCGGTTTCGCTGATGCAGGCGGCCGTGAGCGGATTGGCCAACCAGGCGACGAACTACCTGGTGGCTGGCCACGTGCCCGAGCGTATGGGCTCAGCCCATCCGAACATCGCGCCGTACGGCACGCCCTACCCCACGGCAGACGGTACCGAGGTCATCCTGGCCGTCGGCACCGATCGGCAGTTCGCCGCGCTTTGTGAGGTGCTCGGGATTCCTGAGCTGTCTTCTGATGTCCGCTTTGCCACGAACGCGGCCCGCGTGCAGCACCGGGCGGCGCTGGATGAGGGGCTGCGCCGCGCCATCGGCAAACAGCAGCAGGCGCCGCTGCTTGAGGCCCTGCAGGCACGTCACGTCCCAGCCGGTGCCGTACGCATGCTGCCCGACGTCTTTTCCGATCCGCACGTAGCCCCGATGGTGCACGAGACCTCGACCAAGGACCAACCCCCCGGTCTTCGGCAAACGCCACCGGGTACTCACGCCGCCGCCGACCTTCGCCCTCCGCCCCGCTACGGTGCCGACACCGACGCGGTGCTCCGCACGCACGCAGGCCTTCCCCCGGATGCGATTCGGCAGTTACGCGAGGCAGGGGTGGTGGAGGGCGGTGGGTGAACCTATGCGCTCGCGCCGATGCTCCACCTTTCTTCTCGCGCCGATGCTCTGCGTCGGCGTGCATAGATGGACGGTCCACCGTCCGGGGTAACTTGATGGCAAGGGGTTGATGTCAGGACGTGCTGTTAACGCGTTGGTTCTATGAGCGGATCGTCGGGCCTCTCACATGGCAGATTGTTCGATGAAAGGCGTTACGGGCGGACAATGGGGCGGCATAGCTTGCTGAATCGTGGGTGCCCGTAGCCTTGCACGCAGAGCGTACGGAATTGGCGATCCCACGCAGAGCATGGGATCGAGAGGAAAGGAGCATGGGATCGAGAAGCAGCCGCTGCTTTACGTTTCCTCTTCTCGCGCCGATGCTCCGCGTCG
>LKNB01000054.1 GCA_001564055.1 Rhodothermaceae bacterium Tc-Br11_B2g6_7 | reverse complement strand
GAGCCAGTAGAGCAGCAGCAGGTAGCCGAGGCTGTCCAGGGCCAGCAGGCCGTCGCCGGAGCCCACAGCCAGTCCAGCAGCGAGCCCACCGGCCAGGGCAAGCGGCACGCAACCGGCCAGCCATAGCGTCCCGCGCGACCACCGCACGGCCGGGGTAATGAGGCCAGCTTGCCAGTCCCCCTCCCGGTCGGGGTAATCGGCCAACAGTGCGGCCGCCCACAAGAGCGCCAGACGATAGCCCCCAAGGGCCGCGACCGCCTCATCAAGGGGCAGATTCGCCTCAAGGGCAGGGAGCAGGACCACGCCGAGCGTCCATACGCCGGCCACGATGGCAGGCTTCAGGCTGCCGAGGCCTTTGAGGCGGGTGCCCCAGAGGGTGGGCAGTACGTAGGCCAGCCCGGCTATGCCCAGCAGCAGGCCCACCGCCACCGTTGACGCCTGCAGCAATGGCACCATGGCGAAGGCCACAATCAGCAGCACCCCCGCTGACCCTTTCAACACCCGGCGATGCCGCTGAGCCCAGGCCATACGCTCGGGCTGGTTGATCTGGTCTTCCGGTGCAAACAAGCCAAGACGATCGACCTGGTAGAGACCAGCCACACCGCAGAAGGCCAGCACCAGCAACGGGACCGAGGGCGCGATCCCCAGAAGCACGAACGAGCTGCTCTGCAGGGCAACGGCGATCAGCCCGGCCAGCACGCCCGAGTAGCGAAGCACGCGAGGCATGGAGGCGAGCATCAGCGTGTGACATCAGGTGAGGAGGAAGACGCAGGCGTCATCCGAGGAAAGGCCGCAGAACCAGCCTCCACAAAGCGTCCATCGTTCGGCACAAACCGGTGTTCGGCTACGGTGAACGTATCATCACCGACGGTGACCAGGTTGAAGTAGTTCGTTTCCCGGTTCGACCCGCGCCCGCGGTCGCTGGTGGCGGTGCCCGCGCTGGCAATTACGAGCTGATGGGCCTGTTCAGCCAGCGTGATCGGCTCCACATGGGAAATGTGCAGGTGGCCACAGAGCACCAGGTCTACCTCCTGCGCCATCGCGACCTCCAGCGTCCGGCGCGCGTTGCGGGCGACGTCATGCCCGCGCTCCATCTTAAGCGTGATGAGGTGGTGATGCACCACGAGCACCTTAAATGTGCCGGAGGGTTGGTCTGAGAAGTACTGTGCGATAGCCGCCCGCTCGTCCGAACCGATGGTGCCCCCCTTGATGGTGTAGCCATGGGCCGAGTTGATGCCCAGCACGGCCAGCCCCGGCTGCTCCAGCGTAGGCGTCGGGTTGGCGTCAATGTACCGCCGAAACCGCGTCAGTGGTGTGCGCAGGCGCTTGATGGGATGCCACCACGGGTACACGTCGTGGTTGCCCGGCACCGCCAGCGTAGGCGCGTCAAACGAGTTCAGCAGGGCCGCTGCTGCCTTATACTCCCCTTTCCGGGCCCGCTGCGTGAGGTCACCACTGACCAGTACCGCGTCTACCGCTGCCGCATTGATGGCCTGCGTCAGCGTCGCTACGATATCCGGATGCGCAATCCGACCAAAGTGCACGTCGGAGATGTGGGCAAGCCGCATACCGGCAAAAGCAACAGCGAAGGGGGCATGGGTGGTGATGCGGTATCAACCTGCCCATCTTACAGCAGCAGGTTCATGGGTTCTTCGAGGTGCTGCTGCAGCGTGTTGAGGAAGGCCGAGCCTACCGCTCCATCCACCACGCGGTGGTCGCAGGAAAGCGTCACCTTCATGCGCTTGCCGGGCACCACTTCGCCGTTTTTCACGACCGGCTCGTCACGGATCGCGCCGATCGCTAAGATGCACGCGCTCGGGGGGTTGATGATCGCCGTGAACTCCTCAATCCCAAACATCCCAAGGTTGCTGGTGGTGAAGGTGGCCCCCTCCATCTCGGCGGGCTGCAACTTCCGATCGCGGGCGCGCCCGGCCATCTCGCGCGTCTCCTCCGCAATCTGCGCGAGGCCTTTCCGGTCGGCATGGCGAATGACGGGCGTCACCAGCCCCTCGTCGATCGCTACCGCCACGCCTACGTGCACCTGGTTGTAGTAGCGAATTTCGCCCTCTTTCTCCAGGTACGCGCTGTTGACATCCGGATGCTTCCGTAGCGCCACCGCACAGGCTTTGGTGATGATGTCGTTGAAGGACACCTTCGGGCGCTCCTGTTCCTCTGTGAGGTGGTTGAGCTGCTTGCGGAAGGCGATGGTGCCTTCCATGTCGATGTCGATGGTCAGGTAAAAGTGCGGCGCCGTGAACTTGCTCTCGGCCAGGCGGCGCGCAATCGTTTTGCGCATCTGCGAGAGTGGCACGGCTTCGTAGAGGTCTTCATCGTCAACCGACACCACATCGCCTGGACGCTGATACGCCGGAGCCTGCTCTTCCTCCTCAACGGCCGGTGCTGCATCTTCTTCCGCGGGCGCTTCCTCCACAGGTGCGGCTTCCTTCGCCTCCAGGGCCTCTTCGATGTCCCGCTTGATGATGCGTCCCTGCGGCCCGGACCCATCGATGGTCGCGATGTCAAGCTCATTTTGAGACGCCATGCGACGGGCCAGCGGCGAGGCTTTGATGCGGCCGTCATCTTCCTCGGGCGCACCATCTCCAGCGGGCACGGGCTCCTGCTGCGCCGCGCCATCGCCTGACGGCGCGCCTTCAGCGGTGGCCGGTGCGTCATCAGGCGCTTCTGCCTCGTCGGTAGCTTCGGCTTCCTCCGCGTCAGCTGCCCCGTTCGCCGCATCGCCCCCGACACCGAACTCCTCGAGCACCGGCGAGATGTCCTCGCCTTCATCGCCCAGCACGGCAATCAGTGCGCCGATGTCGACGGCATCGCCTTCCTCCACCAGTTTTTTCAGCAGCACCCCGTCATCAAACACCTCCAGGTCCATGGTGGCTTTGTCCGTTTCCACCTGGGCAATGACATCACCAGCGGACACCTGATCGCCTTCATCAGCCAGCCAGGCTACCAGCACCCCTTCCTCCATGGTGTCGCTCAGCTTGGGCATGTCAACGGGAATGGCCATAAGTCGGTCGGTCGTCTGTAGGAGAATCGGAAAGAGGCGCTGCGGGGCTACGGCGTCAGGCGGCGGGCCTCGGGTGGCACCGCCAAAGCACACGGCATTACAACTGCTAAGTACGCTACAGGTAGGTCACAGGTACATCACGTCGCGGCAGGCCTGGTAGGCGTCGTCAGCCTGCGGCATGTAGTAGTCCATCAGGTTCTTGGCATACGGTGCCGGCACATCCTTAGCGGTGATACGGCGGACCGGGGCGTCCAGGTAGTCGAACGCACGCTCTTGAATCTGAAAGGCGATCTCGGACGAGAGGCTGGCAAACGGGTTGCTTTCGTCGATGATGACGCAGCGGTTCGTCTTTTTGATGGACGCGATGATGGTATCGAAGTCCAGCGGACGGATCGTGCGCGGATCGATGACCTCGGCCTGATGGCCGTCCTCTGCGAGCCGGTCGGCTACTTCCAGGGCAATGTAGTAGTCCTTGCCATTAGCCACGAGGGTGACGGCGTCGCCTTCGCGGACGATGTGCGCTTTGCCGATGGGCAATATGTAATCCTCTTCGTCTGAGACCTCCCCCTTCAAGCCGTACATGCGTTCGCTTTCAAGGAAGAGCACCGGGTCGTTGTCTCGGATGGAGGCCTTCAGCAACCCCTTGCTATCGTTGGGCGTGGAGGGGGAGACCACCTTCAGGCCCGGGATGTGCGCGTAGAACGACTCCACCGACGTGTTGTGCGTGGCCGCCAGCTGCCCGGCCGCGCCATTGGGCCCGCGAAACACGATGGGGAAGCTGAACTGTCCGCCCGACATGTAGCGGATCTTGGCGGCGTTGTTCAGGATCTGGTCGAAGGCTACGAACGAGAAATTCCACGTCATCAGCTCCACGATGGGGCGCAGGCCGTTCATGGCAGCCCCGATGCCGAGCCCGACAAAGCCGTTCTCGGAGATGGGCGTATCCACGACGCGCTTGGGCCCAAACTGGTCGAGCATGCCCTCGCTCACCTTGTATGCCCCGTCATATTCGGCCACCTCCTCCCCAATGAGGAAGATGTCCTCGTCGCGTTCCATCTCCTCGGTCATTGCGGCGCGGATGGCCTCTCGAAACTGAAGTTCTGCCATGAGTGGGTATAGGGTAAGTCAGCAATAAAAGGGATGGATCGGGCCGGTTACGCCAGGAAGGGATAGTCCTTCTGAGAGTAGACGTCTTCGTAGATGGCCTCGAGGTCAGGCAGCGGGCTGTTTTCGGCAAAGTCGATGGCGTCCAGCACCTGCTGCTTCACCTCTTCGTCGATGTCGTCGAGCGCCTCGTTCGTCGACAGCTCATGCTGCACGAGGTAGCTCTTGAGGCGAATAATCGCGTCTTCGCCCTTCTTCTGCTCCAGCTCGTCTTTGGTGCGGTAGTTCGCCGGGTCGCTTACCGAGTGGCCCTGGTAGCGGTAGGTCCGCACTTCTACAAACGATGGCTGGTTTTCGCGCGCCATCGCCACGTGGTCACGCATGGCTTTGGTGACGCTGAAGACGTCCATGCCATCCACGATAGAAGCTGGCATGCCGTAGGGCACCGCCTGCTTGCAGAGGTCGGGATCGGCAAAGGCGCGGTGGACAGCCGTGCCCATGGCGTATTCGTTGTTTTCGATGACGAAGACGATGGGCAGATCGTACAGGCCCGCCAGGTTGGCGGCCTCATGCATGGCGCCCTGCCCTACCGCGCCGTCGCCGAAGAACGTGAGGCAGACCTTGCCATCGCCGCGGTACTTGTGGGCGAAGGCAATGCCGGTGCCTACGGGGATGTGCTGGCCTACAATGCCGTGGCCGCCGAAGAGGCGCTTCTCCTTGCTGAAGAAGTGCATCGAGCCGCCTTTGCCTTTGGAGCAGCCGTCTTTCTTTCCGAAGAGCTCCGCCATGCAGACGTTAGGATCCATGCCCATGGCCAGGCCAATGCCGTGGTCGCGATAGGCCGTGATGATCGTGTCCTCGCCCACATCGATGGAATGCACAGAACCGGTCGATACTGCTTCCTGCCCGATGTAGAGATGGAGAAAGCCCGAAATCTTCTGCTTGCGGTACATTTGCAACGAGCGCTCCTCAAAGCGGCGCTGCAAGAGCATGTTACGATACATCGCCAGCAGCGTGTCGGTGTCGAGGCCCAGCTCTTCATGCCCGACGGTGCCACCGCGGTACACCTTGAAGGTCTGCTCGAACTCCAGCGCATCCGGGAGGTCGAGCGGATCGGGCCGCGCATCCTCGTTTTGCGGCTTCGTGAACCCTTCGTGGTCCTCGGTCGCCTGGACATCTTCCGTGGCGGAGGGGGAAGTCTGCTGCGAATCGCTTGCCATAGAGTGGGTACGTCGTCAATCAGAGGAGCGGGGGCAGTGCCCGTGGCGAACCACGGAAAGCATCGTTTCTATTCGAGGCTACGGGGCAGGTTTCTCCTGGCGACCCGCCGGGAGTGGCGGGCGGCCCTATCATCATGCTGCCTGTAGGATAGGAAACCTGGCCGTCAAATGCCGAACGAAAAAACGGTGAGCCTCGGGCCTCGGTGCCGAAGACCGGCCGTTGTAAATCAGTCCTGTTCGTCCTACGTTAAAGGCGCTCCCTTCGGTGCCTTGCTTCCTGACGTTTTGCCCCGTGCCTTCTTCTGGCCCCACCCTCTTCATCGTTCCGACCTACAACGAGGTCGAGAATATCGGCGAGTTGCTCGCACAGACCCTCCGTTTGCCGGAGCGGGTGCACGTGCTTGTGGTAGATGACGCCTCGCCGGATGGGACGGCCGACCTTGTGGCGGGGTACCGTGACACCCACCCCGACCGTGTGCATCTCTTGCGCCGCGACGGCAAGATGGGCTTGGGCAACGCCTACCGCACCGGGTTTCGGTACGCGCTGCGGCGCGGCTACCCGTTTATCGGAGAGATGGATGCCGACCTCTCCCACAATCCGGCCGACATCCCCAAGCTGGCGGCACCGCTCTGGGCTGATGCGGCGGACATGACCATCGGCTCGCGGTACGTGGGCGGGGTACGCGTGATGAACTGGCCCTTGGGGCGGCTTATCTTATCCTACAGCGCTGGCATCTACACCCGCGCCATCACCCGGCTCCCGGTGCAAGACGTCACGGCTGGTTTTGTATGCTACCAGCGGCGCGTGCTGGAGCGGCTCGACATCGACCGCATCCGGTCTACCGGGTACTCCTTTCAGATCGAAATGAAGTACCGCGCCTGGCGGGCTGGCTTCCGGATTGCGGAAGTGCCTATTGTGTTTACCGAGCGCACCGAAGGGCAATCCAAAATGAGCAAGGCGATCGTCCGGGAAGCCGCATGGAAGGTGTGGGAGTTACGCCTGCGGGACACGATTGGCAGACTATAACCCCATGCGTCGGGCGACAGGAATACGCCCGGCGCTTCCCTCACGGCTTTCCACGCATCTTCCCATTACGCCCCTTTTTTCTGTGCGCGCACCTGCTATTTTGTAAGGCTCCTTGGGTTGAATTATGGTTCTGCCTGCAACACCCAAGCTCCTATGTATACACAGCTGTATACACAGCAATGAACAGCACTGACCTTGAGCCGCTGCGGCAAGCCCCGAGCAGCGCCCCCTTTTCACTTAATCTCTCGCACGCCCATGGCTTACACAAACCTCACCCCTCCTTCCACCGGCGAGCAGATCACGCTCTCGGACGACGGCACCCTTAACGTCCCCGACCATCCCATCCTCCCGTTCATTGAAGGCGACGGTACAGGGCCTGACATCTGGCGGGCCGCGCAGCACGTGTTTGACGCCGCGGTGGAGAAAGCTTACGGCGGCGCCCGGTCCATCGTCTGGTTTGAAGTCTTTGCCGGAGAGAAAGCGCATAAGCAGTTTGGCGAATGGCTCCCCGCGGATACGTTGGCGGCTATCGAGGAGTACCTGGTGGCCATCAAGGGGCCCCTCACCACGCCGGTGGGCGGCGGCATCCGCTCGCTGAACGTGGCGCTGCGGCAAAAGCTTGACCTCTTTGCCTGCGTCCGCCCCGTGCGCCATTTCGCGGGGGTCCCCTCTCCCGTGAAGGAGCCGGAAGCCGTGGATATGGTCGTCTTCCGCGAGAACTCAGAGGACATCTACGCCGGCATCGAATACAAGGCCGAATCGCCGGAGGCGCAACAGGTGATCGATTTCCTGCAGGATACCATGGGCGCCCGCTCTATCCGCTTCCCTGATACGAGCGGCATCGGCATTAAGCCTATTTCGGAGGAAGGCACCAAGCGGCTTGTTCGCTCTGCCATCCGCTACGCCATCGATCAGGGGTCTGAGAGCGTCACGCTGGTGCACAAGGGCAACATCATGAAGTTTACCGAGGGCGCCTTCCGCGACTGGGGCTACGAGGTGGCCGCTGAGGAATTCGGGGCGGAGCTGCTGGACGGGGGGCCGTGGCACGTCATTACCACAGATGACGGGCAGGAGATCATCATCAAGGACGTCATTGCCGACGCCTTCCTGCAGCAGATTCTGACGCGCCCGGCCGAGTACGATGTGATCGCTACGATGAACCTCAACGGCGATTACATTTCGGATGCTCTTGCCGCGCAGGTGGGCGGCATCGGGATTGCCCCCGGCGCCAACATCAACTACAACACCGGCCAGTCCATCTTCGAAGCCACGCACGGCACCGCGCCGAAGTATGCCGGGCAGGACAAGGTCAACCCCAGCTCCATCATCCTCTCGGGCGAGATGATGTTTCGGTACATGGGCTGGGATGAGGCCGCTGACCTGATCGTCACCGCGCTGGAGAAGACCATCAGCCAGAAACGGGTAACTTACGACTTCGAGCGCCAGATGGAGAACGCCACGCTGCTGAAGACGAGCGCGTTTGGCGAGGCGCTGGTCGAAAACATGGGATAACCGCCGCACATCCCTGTACTTCATCCCTGTACTTCAAAAGCCCCTACCGGTCCTCGGTCAGGGGCTTTTTTATGCCGCGCCGTTGTGCGCCGGGGGCCGTGACGATACGGCAACACCTCCCCAGCGTGTACGGTGCCCCCCACCCGTACCGGAACCGCCCGCGACAGCGCGATTCTACTTGTGCACCTCCGTTTTTGTATAACTGCCCCGTCACCATGCCCACACGCACGACCACGTACACAGACGACGGTCACCTCATTACGATCCACATGGCCAAGTCTGTCTCTACGCGCGACGACGTGGAGCGGGCCCATCACCAATTCATTGTGGACCACTGGGCAAGCCTGGCGGCCGCGTCCTTTCAGGGGTTCAAGGCGTATGGCGCGGGCGCTATCATTGTGAAGGAGCGCACCGACGACACGGCCGATGCGGACCACCCCTTCCCTACCTATCAGGTCTGGTTTGCCACGCATCTGAACGACTGGCTCACGGCTACGCTGGATACGGCCGTGGCGCAATGGCTGGATGATCAGTTTCAAACGTACGACCCCAACGAGGCCGGGCTTTACGTTTTCTTCGACGAAGCGCTGGGCGCCCGTCCGTACCTGGTCGAGGGCACCCCGTCCCCACCGGCCGCCTTCAAGGCCTCGCGTGCGGCGTTTAATTAGGGCAGGGGGGTATACGCAATCCATCTCATGATGCCGGCATCTTGCTGATGTTTTCGGTCCATCAGCCATATCTGGCCAGGCGGGCCAGCCTCTCAGGCGCGTCCCAGAACGGGTCGAGCGCGTCGGCGTACGCGCGGGGATCAGGTCCTGCGTCTTCGCAGAAGCACGTCTTCGGAAGTACCGCTTCGTGGAAGTACCGCCCAGTTGATGGATCAGGCTGCTGAGGGTCAGGCAGACCAGGCCAGCCGTTGCATCGCACGCGGAGCGTGCTCATGGTGCGCTCCCACGCAGAGCATGGGAGCGAGAAAGAGCACGGGAGCGAGCAGGGCGCCGTGCGTTGCTATGGGCGAGCGGTAACGGAAGCTCACCCCGATAGCCCCACCCGCTCGAAGATCGTGTCTACGTTGCGCAGGTGGACCTCCGTGGTGAAGGCCTGGGTGATGTCCTCCTCCGAGAGGTGGGCGGCCAGGGCGTCGCTATCACGCGCGATGGCTTCGAACGCCTCCCCCGACTCCCACGCCTGCATCGCCAGGGGCTGCACGAGGTCGTAAGCAGCCTCGCGGCTGAGGCCCGTTTCCACCAGCGTCAGCATGAGGCGCTGGCTGTTATAGAGGCCATGCGTGCGCTCCATGTTCTGCCGCATGTGCTCGGGAAAAACCACCAACCGCTCCACAATCCCCGCGAAGCGGTGTAGCGCGTAGTGCAGCAGCGTGGTCGCATCCGGCAGAATGACGCGCTCCACGGACGAGTGCGAGATGTCGCGCTCGTGCCACAGCGCGACGTTCTCGTAGGCCGACACCATGAAGCCGCGCAGCAGCCGCGCACAGCCGGTGATGTTTTCGGAGCCGATCGGGTTGCGTTTGTGGGGCATCGCCGAGGAGCCCTTCTGCCCGCTCCCAAACGACTCTTCCACCTCGCGGACCTCGCTGCGCTGCAGATGCCGCACCTCCACCGCCATCTTCTCCAGCGTCGCCCCGATCCCTGCGATAACCGCCAGGTAGTGCGCGTGGCGGTCGCGCTGCAACACCTGCGTTGAGATAGGCGCAGGCTTCAGGCCGAGGCGCTCACACGTGAGGCGCTCCACATCCGGCGGGATATGCGCAAACGTGCCCACCGCTCCGGACAGCTTCCCAACGCGCATCTCCTCCGCCGCACGCACGAACCGCTCCCGCTGCCGCTGCAGTTCGCTGTAGTACAGCGCCATCTTCAACCCAAACGTCGTCGGCTCCGCGTGTACGCCATGGGTGCGGCCCATCATAAGCGTGTGCTTGTGGGCGTGGGCTTTTGCAGCCACGATCTCGATAAGCTTATCCAGCGCACTGATGAGCAAGCCGTTGGCCCGTTTGAGGCGCACCATCCAGGCGGTGTCTACCACGTCAGACGAGGTGAGGCCGTAGTGCACCCACTTGCGCTCCGGCCCCAGCGTTTCGCTGACCGCCCGCGTGAAGGCCACCACGTCGTGCCGCGTCTCCCGCTCGATGGCATGGATGCGGTCCACATCAAACGTGGCATTATCGTACAGCGTGCGCACGTCCGCCTCCGGGATCACCCCGGTGGCTTCGCTCCAGGCAGCACATGCTGCCAGCTCCACATCCAGCCATGACTGGTACTGCTGCTCTTCGCTCCACAGGGCGGCCATCTCCGGCCGGGTATACCGCGCAATCATCTATTCAGAAAGGTTGTATGTAAAAGGAAAAGAGCCCGAATACGCCATCAAAACGTGCCCCGCTTCTGCCGCAGGTTCTTGTAGAGCAGCTTGCGCGCACGGAAGATGTGGGCCTTCACGGTGCCCAGTGGCAGGTCCAACTCCGTGGCAATCTCGTCGTAGGATTTCTCCTGCTGATGGCGCAGCACAATCACCCGGTAATACTTTGGCGGCAGGTCGTCGATGGCTTCTTGAATGAGCTCGCGCCGCTGATCGTCCACCACGTGCTTATCCGGCCGGTAGGTGACGTCCGGCAGTTCCATCTCCAGCGTACCCTCCTTCGTCTTCACCGGCTTGTGGATGGAGCGCGTCTTGAGCTTTTTCTTGCGCAGGTAGTCGATCGCGTGGTTCGTGGCAATGCGGTAGAGCCACGTCGAGAAGGCATACGTTTCCGAGTACGACGGCAGCGCGTTGAACGCCTTGATGAAGGTCTCCTGCACGAGGTCCTCCAGCTCCTTCTCATCCCGCACCATCTTGCGGATGTGGTAGTAGAGGGCGCGCTGGTACTTTTCCATCAGCGCGGTGTAGGCGCTCTCATCGCCATCCAGTGCCCGGCGCACATACGCCCGGTCCTGTTCGCTCGATTCGGATGGGGAAGACGCAGGCGTCGACTGTGACATGCAACCGGGTACGTACTTCAGCACAAGAAAAAAGGAGCGCCCCGCTGGGACGTACGTCGTTCGCGAAGATAGAAAAAACAAGCCGGCATCGCTAATCTTTTCTTTGCAGCGCGGGGCCCGGCGTCCATCGGTGACGCCAGGCAAAAAAAGACCCGCACCAGAACCATCTGATGCGGGCCTTGACTGCGGCAGGGCAGTCCGGGTGGGTAGGAGGGGTACGGCCGGCGCTAAAACGTCTCCAGGTACCGGTCCAGCTCCCAGCCCGAGACGGAGGCCAGATAGTCGCGGTACTCAATCGTCTTGGCCTGAATGAACTTCTCACTCACGTGCGGCCCGAGCGCGTCCAAGATCACGTCGTTGACCTTTAGCGCTTCGATGGCCCGGCCCAGGGTAGAGGGCAGCGTTTCGATGCCGCGCTCGATGCGGTCCTCTTCGGTAAACTCGTAGATGTTTTCGCGTACCGGTCCGGGCGCCTCCATCTCCTTCTCGATGCCGTCCAGGCCGGCCTGCAGCATCACGGCCAGCGCAAGGTAGGGGTTGCAGGAGGGATCGGGCGAGCGCAGCTCGATGCGGGAGGCGGCGGGCACGCGGGCCGCCGGCTTGCGCACCAGCGCCGAGCGGTTGACATCGCTCCACGCCACGTAGATGGGGGCTTCGTAGCCCGGCACGAGGCGCTTGTAGGAGTTCACCGTGGGGTTGCAGATGGCCGTAATCGCCGGCGCGTGGGCGAGGATACCCCCGAGGAACTGGTAGGCTGTGGTGCTCAGGTTGAACTCGTCGTCATCGTCGTGGAAGACGTTGGTGCCGTCCTTAAACAGCGAGATGTGCGTGTGCATCCCCGAGCCGTTGATGCCAGCGATGGGCTTGGGCATAAACGTGGCATGCACGCCGTGCAGCTCCGCAATGGCGCGGACGACCGAGCGGAAGGTGGCAATGTTATCGGCTGTGGTAAGCGCATCCGCGTACTTGAAGTCGATCTCGTGCTGCCCGCGGGCCACCTCGTGGTGGCTGGCCTCCACCTCAAAGCCCATTTTCTGGAGGGCGTAGATGATCTCCGCCCGGATCTCCTGTGCCATGTCCTTCGGGCCCAGGTCGAAGTATCCGCCCGCGTCGTGGGTCTGCGTGGTCGCCCGGCCCGCGGCGTCTTTCTCAAAGATGAAGAATTCCGGCTCCGTACCGGCGTTCATCTCAAAGCCCATGGCCTCGGCTTTGGCGATAGCCTGCTGCAGCACGTAGCGGGGGTCGCCCTCGAAGTATTCGCCCGTGCTGGTGTTGATCACGTTGCAGATGAGGCGTGCCGTAACGGTGCCATCGGAGCGGCGGCTACGCCACGGTAAGATGGCAAACGTTTCCGGATCGGGCTCCAGGCGCATATCGGATTCCTGGATGCGCACGAAGCCTTCGATGGACGACCCGTCAAAGTAAATGCCTTCGCCAAAAGCCTTCTCGGCCTGATCGGCCGGGATCGACACGTTCTTGACGGTGCCGAGGATGTCCGTAAACTGCAGCCGCAGAAACTGGACGCCTTCCTCTTCAATGGACGCTAAGATGTCTTCCTTTGTCATCGTTGGGTGCTGAGTGGTTGGTTGGGATGATGCGGGTGCGAAAGGATGGTACGGACGAGCAGCCGGTGTCAGGTGCCTGGTTGCTCGGTAGTGGCGTAGGTAAACAGTTCCATCGGCTCAGCGGCCACGGTACGGGTTTCCTTAAATGTGCTGAGCACGATGCTGGAGGAGGTGCCGCCGACGCCCGGCAGCGCCTGCAACCGCGCCAACAGGCGCTCCAGCGTGGTGGTATTCCGGGTGCGGACCTTGAGGATATGAGACCCATCCCCCGTGATGGAATGCGCCTCCAGCACCTCGTCCATGGGCGTCACCGCCTCTACGACGGCCGGGTAGTGCTCCGAGCCGTCCACGTTGACGCGGATGAACGCCGTGATATCGTATTGCAGACGCTTGGCGTCCACAATCGCTGTGTAGCCCTGGATGACGCCCGCGGCCTCCAGCTTGCGCATCCGCTCGCTCGTTGCCGGAACGGACAGCCCCACCACCTCGGAGACGGCGTTGCGCTTCATGCGGCCGCGCTCCTGCAGGAGCTCCAGGATCTTGGCGTCGATTTCGTCGATTCGGTCCATACGGTCTGGGTTGCGTTATTTTGTCCGATGCCGAACATAGCCTAATTTTTTTAAGTCGTCAAGGCATTGCGGCTTGATTTCACATAATTCCAACACGCGCCGGAACGCCCGCCCCTTGCACGCGCCCCTTCGAACCGCTTCGCGTGCAGGGGAACGGATGAAAGCAGGGCGCTTTTGTAGCCTGTGATGCGCTGCCGAGACGCCGCAGGTGTACCTGGCAGCCCTCCGGGCCCGTAGCTCAGCGGTTAGAGCAGTCGACTCATAATCGATTGGTCGGGGGTTCAAATCCCTCCGGGCCCACCTTTTTGTTTGGCCGGCACACGTGACGTGGTGCCCGACCTGCGCCTACGATATCCCCGAGTGCACGCGCGGCTCTACGGCAGGCTACTCCGCCTCCGCCATCTCCCCCTCCAACTCCTCTTGAATCCCGCTGAACTGCTCCAGGGCCGCCCCGAGATTCTCGACGATGGTGGACGCCAGCACGTCGGGCGCGGGCAAGTTTTCGGTGTCTTCGAGGCTGTCGTCTTTCAGCCAGAAGATGTCGAGGTTCGTTTTGTCGCGGGCGACAAGGTCTTCGTAATCGAAGGACCGGAAGCGCTCGGTTTCCTCGCGGTTGTGGCACTCGCCGGGCTTGTAGCACGCGATGAAGTCTTCCAAATCGCTGAACGTGAGCGGGTTACGCTTGAGCGTGAAGTGCTTGTTGGTGCGGAGGTCGTAGATCCACAGCTTCTGCGTCCACGGCGTCTCACTGGCGGGCTTGCGCTCGAAGAACAACACGTTTGCCTTCACGCCCTGCGCGTAGAAAATGCCGGTGGGCAGGCGGAGGAGCGTGTGCACGTCGTATTGGCGCAGCAGCCGGTCACGGACCGTTTCACCGGAGCCGCCTTCGAACAACACATTGTCCGGCACCACGATGGCCGTCTCGCCGCCGATGGCCAGCATGTTGGCCACGTGCTGCACGAAGTTCAGCTGCTTATTCGAGGTGGTCGTCCAGAAGTCGTCACGCTCATAGGTGAGCTTTTTCGTCTCGGCCTGCCCCTGCTCGTTGACGATGGTAAAGCTGCTCTTCTTGCCAAAGGGCGGATTGGTGAGGACCACGTCGTAGCGCTGATCGGGGAGCTCCAGCAGGGCGTCGCCCCTGGTCCATTTTCAGGAAGAGCAGGTACGTGAGCTGCTCCACGTAATCGCCATAGCTGACGCCGTCGTCCCACAGGACGTGGCAGTAATTCCAGAGACGCTGGACGATTTGGGGGCGTTGTTGGGCATAAAGGGAAATCAGGTGGTGTGATTATTGACGTTCGAGCTCATCGAGGGTCTGCCCTGCCTTGTTGCACCACTGCTTCCAGCCGTTGGCGGGGCGTCCCTGTACAGTCTGTGCTGCTGCACTGGGCGAACTGAACACGTAATCCTCGGAAAACATGAGGTGGTCGCCCTGCTCAAGTAACAGGCCATCTTCGCGGAGTTTCTGTCTTTGGTTGCGCACCCACTCGGCCTTATCGTTGAGGTCATCAAGCCGCGCCTGCGAGCCCTTGAAGACTACGAACCCATCCTCCGTGTATTTACCGCTGGCCTCAATGCCGAGCTTGGGAACGCCGCAGTACAGCATCTCGCGCTTCTCTGCCGGATCGCCTGCCTCTTGCAGAACCGGAAAACCGAGCGTGGAAAGCAGGATGCGGGTGGTACCAATATAATCGTAGAGATCGGCCTTGGTGGGCTCAGCCAGATAGGGCTCGCCTGGGGTTACTGAGTTTTCGAGATGGTAGCGCCCTATCTCATGCGCCTGCTGGAGAAAATACCACTCCAGATACCGGGCCTGCGCTTTGTCAAAGGCACCGGTCTTCGATGATATAATGACGGCCGTTGTCCAGAAGTCTTTCGACTGGTTGTGCTGGCGGATCCGCTGGTAACAGTCTTCGGCCTCCCCGATGTAGACATGGGGTTTGGCCGATTCCTCGACGTCGCCAAAGAGGAAGTATACGCCCACGCTCTGTGGCTCGGTGCGCACGTCGGCTGCCCGGACCTTACTCCGCGGAATTTGAATCGCGTGAATGGTGCGACTGGTGATCTCTGCAATACGGATACTCCGCGCGTTGCCGTCCGGCAGGAAGATCTGAATGGTTTTAGGTTGGACAGCCATTTATGACACTTCGGCTATTGGGGGACATGGACCAGCTGCAAGAAGCGATTCAGTCACCATCTTCCCACAGGACGTGGCAGTAATTTCAGAGGCGTTGGGCATAGCCCGTTGCGATCGTGGATTAATGATTGCCTGGATGGAGCCGATCCTCAGCCCATCGCCGAGGGTTGTCGTAGATGTAGCGGGCAAGGGTCTGCCATTCACGCTCTGTGCGAATGATACGATCATAGAACCGGGACTGCCAGCCAAACGCATGAAATCCTCGCCGTCGGATGCGTTTCGTGCAGCGCGCTTTGAATTGGCCCATGATAGCACCCAGCGAATGGGCGCGCAGTGTTGTTGACATCCGGCTGCCAGAAGAAGCGGGGGTCGACGAGGTTATGCCCACCAGTAGGTGCACATGGTTGGGCATGACACTCCACGGACCGAGCCGCACATAGGGGCGCACGGCTGGCGTGCGTTGCCATTCGTGGGCGACGATGCAGCCGGGCACCGTCAACCCCATGATGCCCTGCCGAACCTCGCCCAGCACACACGCCCTGCCGGCGGTGCAGATGACCACATGGTACCAGCCGGGCGACCTGTAGTCATAGGTGGGTAGTCTTGCCGATTCGATTCGGTATCGTCCCTTGTAGCGTTGCATGGCGCACCACCAATCGTACAGAATGGGTTGCCGAAAGGATACCCCACGCGTAGCCAACCGGCAATCAAACGACGGCAAACGATCCAATCCCACAGTCGCCACCCCCTCCATATGGCGCACCCTGACCAACCGTAGAGACGATCCGGCGGATCGTCTCCCCCACCAACCACCACCCGCCGGTGCAATGAAACGCCCCGTCTGCACATTGGCGTCGGTCATCCATGGGGCGGCATTGGGCATGGAGACGAACCCGCCACAGCACAAAACAACATCCGCCATTGGGGCGACACGACACGGCGCAAAATAACGTTCACCGTAGAGACGACCCGCCGGGTCGTCTCTACAGGTTCATCGTCATCTGTCCGGCAGGCGCGGCGGGGGTTGGGGGTACCTCGGTTGCACCCAGGGTTGGGTCGACCAAGGGGTGGACGGTATAGGCGAGGGTTACAGACGAGATCGTGTGGACGGGTGCATCAAAGCACGAATACCGGGAAGGAATAGCCGGCCGGCCAGCACCTCCCGCACGCTCCCACACTCATACCCCCATACCCTAAAATGCAACCCACCCGAGGCGTCTCGGTTAAGCGCCCCTCGTTTGCCCTCCTGTTGTCATTTCTCGCGTTGCCCCTATGCCCGACGCTTCCTCCTGGACGGTTCACAAATTTGGTGGCTCCAGTCTGAAAGATGCTGACCACGTCCGTCACGTTGCCCAACTGATCGCCGAACGCGGGTCGTCGACCGCTGTCGTGGTGTCGGCGATGGGCGGGACGACGGATACGCTGCTGACGCTGGTGGATGCCGCAACGCCGCTGCCGGAACGGCTGGTCGCGCTCGACGCCCTGGCTGAGCGGCAGCAGGCCGCCCATGACGCGTTGCTCGCTGGCGAGGCCGCAGAGGGTGTGGCCGCTGCCCTCTCGGCCGACGTGGAAACGATGCGTACCGTGCTGCGCGCCACCGAGGTGCTCGGGGCGGTGTCGGAAACCGCGGAAGCGCTGATCGCGGGGTTTGGGGAGTTGTGGAGCGCCCGGCTGCTCACCGCCACTCTTACAGCCGACGGCGTAAACGCTGCATTCCTGAACGCGCGCGACGTGCTCGTTGTGCGCCATGAGGCGATGGGGCCCGTGGTAGACTGGGAGGCCACACGCGTGCGTTTTGAGGCGTGGCGTGCAGAGACCGCTGCCGAGGTGCTCATCGTCACCGGGTTTGTCGCACGCACGCCCACAGGCGCCCCGACCACCCTCGGCCGCAACGGCAGCGATTTCTCCGCGGCGATTTTCGCAGCCCTGTTGAAGGCGCAGGAGCTGCACATCTGGACCGACGTCGATGGTGTCATGACGGCGGACCCACGGCAGGTGCCCGATGCGCAGCGCCTCAACGCCCTCTCCTACCCGGAAGCCATGGAGCTGGCGTACTTCGGCGCGCGCGTCATCCACCCGCAGACGCTGGCCCCGGCGTTCGACCGGTCCATCCCGCTCTACATCCGCAACACCTTCAACCCGGACGACCCCGGCACGCGCATCCACGCGGTGGGCGACGCCGAGCGCCCCGTGAAAGGGTTTGCCACCATCGACCACCTCGCGCTCATCAACCTCGAAGGCTCGGGGATGATGGGTGTGCCGGGGATCGCGCGGCGGCTCTTTAGCGCGCTGGAGGAAGCAGGCGTCTCGGTGATGGTGATCTCGCAGGGCAGCTCCGAGCACTCCATCTGCTTTGCCGTGCCGGACGAACAGGCGGAGGCCGCGCGCGCGGCTACGGAAACGGCCTTCTATGCCGAACAGCATCAGGGCAAGGTGCAGCCGGTGCAGGTCACGCGCGACTGCAGCGTGCTCGCGGTAGTGGGCGATAATATGGCCGGCACCCCGGGCATCGCGGCCACCTTCTTCGGGGCGCTCGGGCAGGCCGGGGTCAATGTTCGCGCGATGGCCCAGGGCTCGTCGGAGCGTAATATCACGGCGGTGGTCGATGGCAAGGATGCCACCCGCGCCCTTCGTGCCGCCCATGCCGGATTCTACCTCTCGAATCACACGCTCTCCGTCGGGATCATCGGGCCCGGCAATGTCGGCAGTGCGCTGCTCGACCAGCTCGCTACCGAAGCCAAGCGGCTACGCACACAGCACCGCATCGACATCCGCGTGCGCGGGATTGTCGACAGCCAGCACATGCTCCTCACGGATCAGCAGCTCAACCTCGCCACCTGGGGTGAAGCGCTGGGCGAAGCCACCACGCCCACCGATCTTGAAGCGTTTGCCGACCATATTCAGACAGATTACCATCCGCACGCAGTGCTCATCGATTGCACCTCCAGCACCGCCGTCGCCGGACGCTATGAGGACTGGCTGAAGCGGGGCATTCACATCGTCACGCCCAACAAAAAGGCCAACACGGCTCCCCTCGCGTCCTATCGCACGCTGCACACCACCCGGCGCGGCGGGTCGGCGCGCTACCTCTACGAGACGACGGTTGGCGCCGGCCTGCCCGTCATCCAGACCCTCCGCAACCTCGTTGAAACGGGCGATCGCGTACTTGCCATTGAGGGCATCCTCTCGGGCACCCTCTCCTACCTCTTCAACGCGTTTGATGGCGAGCGGCCCTTCTCTGAGATCCTGCAAGAGGCCAAGGCCAACGGCTTTACGGAGCCCGATCCACGCGACGACCTCTCGGGGATGGATGTGGCCCGCAAGGTGGTGATCCTCGGCCGGGAGATGGGCGTGGAGGTGAGTCTGGACGATGTGGAGGTGGAAAGCCTCGTACCGGATGCGCTCGCGAACGGCTCGGTAGATGAGTTCATGGCAGGCTTGCCCGCCCACGATGAGGCGATGACCCAGATCTTGCAGGATGCCCGCGCTGCCGGGCAGGTGCTGCGGTTTGTTGGGCGCATCGACCACACCGGTGCTGCTACGGTGAAGCTCGGGCGGTACGATGACAACCACCCCTTCGCCCGCATCCACCGCACGGACAACATCGTGCAGTTTCGGACGGCCCGTTACCGCGAGAACCCGCTCATTGTCCAGGGTCCCGGCGCGGGACCAGCCGTAACGGCCGCCGGCATTTTTGCCGATCTCCTGCGGATTGTCCAGTCCTGACCCTCCACCCTACCTTTTGCCTACGTTTCCTCCTGCTCCCTGATGAACGACGGTCTCCCTTCTGAAGCAACAGCTCTCTCCCCCGGCTCCATTGGCAATGTGGGCGTTGGCTACGATGTGCTGGGCGCGGCATTTGACGCGGTGCAGGACCGGGTGCGCGTGGAGCGCATCGTGGCGCCCACGGTGGAGGTCGGCACGATTACAGGCACGGTAACGGAGCTCCCCCGCCAGCCCAAAGCCAACACGGCCACCAAAGGGTTGCTTGACCTCGTGGCCGACCGCCACCTGACGCATGGCTTCCGCGTGCACATCCACAAAGGCATCCCGCTAAGCTCCGGCGTGGGCGGCTCAGCAGCGTCGGCGGTGGCAGCGATGAAGGCCGCGCAGGTGCTCGTCGACCCGCCGCTCTCCGACGACGAGGTGCTCCACTACGCGCTGCAGGGCGAGGCCGTAGCCAGCGGCGCCTTGCATGGCGATAACGTGGTGCCCATGCTGCACGGCGGGCTCGTCCTCACGCGCAGCCTCGACCCGCTGGACGTGGTGCCCATCACGGTGCCGGACGACCTGTATACTGTGCTGGCCCATCCCAACATGCAGATCTCCACGCGCTCGGCCCGCGCAGTACTTCCCCAGGCGTTTCCTGTCGGGGCGATCGTGCAGCAAACGGGCAACCTCGCGGCGCTCATCGCAGGATGCTTTCAGCAGGACTACGAGCTGATCAGCCGCTCCTTGCACGATGTGCTGATCGAGCCGTACCGATCGCGGCTCATTCCGGGCTTCGACGACGTGATGGCCGCTGCCCGGGAGGCCGGCGCGCTCGGCGGGTCGATCTCAGGCGCAGGCCCGAGCGTCTTTGCCTGGTGCGAAAACGAGGCAATCGCCACCCGCGTCGGCGAGGCCATGTCGGAGGCGTTTGCTACCGTAGAGCTGGACGCCGATATCTGGACGGCTCCGGTCGATAGTGCAGGGGCGCGGCGAATAGAGGCCAATTAACAAGCGTTAGCTTTTACTCGTTTTTTAGAGGTGAAGCGACCCCTTCGATACCACGCTCCGTCAGACGTACACTGCACGTCGCTTCCTCATCTTCGCAGACCCAGCTTACCTCAGCCCAGTTGCATCCTGACGAGCAAGTCGCTTCAAATGCACCTTTATCGTACGTGACTACAATGTCAAGTGCATCGTTCGTGACAGGCTCCGCTTGATCCGTCTGTGGTGCTAAGAACAAAGCACCAATGATAAGGATGAGTGTGCCAAGGCTGTATGCGATGTGAGTTTGTGGATTGGCAAAGCGCATATTTTTCTTCTTTTTTTGAAGGGTGTGACGGTCTGTAGTGTGTTACGTCTTTATTTCGTAGATGACGATGCGCGCCTCGTCCGTTTCAGGGATTAGGCGATAGCCGAAGGCGCGACCTTCCTGAACGGCGAAGATCTGGTCGTCAGGATTGGCAAGATGAACGGGGTAAATGGCCTCCTCGGAAGTGTCGATGACATGCCATCGAGAGACAAACGCGTCGCCAGCAGCATCTGGGTGGAACAGCCCGTGAATCCAAATGCGTTCGGGCGTTTCAATGGTAAATAGCTCATACGCTGGATGCGTATCGTGCCAGCCCTCCTCCTGAACCATTGCAGCGGCATTAGGGACATGCTCAAGGCGCGTAAGCCGCTCCTGCCGATCTTCTGCTGTCACGTACCGGGGAGCCACGGAAATATCAATGAGTGCTTCGGCAGCACCGTCCTCACCCAAACACTCTATACGTAAATGCCCGGTCCAGCCATAGCAAGGGTATCCTTCTGGGCCCGGGCGGAGTACGGGATAACGTGCAAACGGCTTGCCTACAGCCTGCATATGTCCTTCTCCGCGCACCGCTCGAATAACCTCCATGTTACGAAGATAGGCCAATGAGTCTCTTACAATCTCTCCGCTGTGGTTTATTTCAACAATCCACACGCCCTCCTCCATCCCCTCACGGTTAACGCTTCGCGTATATGCAGCAAAGAGTGCCCCATTTTGCGCTACAAACAGGTCGGTGGGAGCTCGCAGCGCAGAAGACTTTAATTCAACACTGTATGCAAAGGTGGGATCGGGCAGTGGGGTAAACGCGGACAGGCGGCGCAGTACGCGATCGTACACGAACAGGGAATCTTTTGGCCCGATCGTGAAGATGCCCGGAGCACGAAACTCGCCAGGACCCTCACCAAACTCCCCAACGGTGTGCAAGAGGGCACCATCAGGAGAAAAGACGCGAATATCTCGGTAACCCAGATCGGCAACGTGAATGGTGCCGTCGGAGCCCAACTGCGGACCAACCGGCATCGCCAAGTCCGTTCCTTCTGAATCTCCAATCTCGACGATTTCAACAAGCCGCAGCGTATCCTGCAGCGCAAAGCGATTAAACAGATGATCCGTCTCTGCATCGTTGGCACATCCTGCTATCAGTGCAAATACTATGAGCCCGGCGATAATAGAGAGTAGTGATTTCATACGTCTATTTAAACTTGCACTGGTTTAGACTTTTTTAACAAAAATAGAGATGTGAGCAATATACTATATATTTAATGAAGTTGTATATTAATCATCTCTGTACCCGACAAAAAATGAACGGGCCCAGCAGAGCGCTGTAGAGGGTAATTCATTCGACAGAAACACCCATCTACAGCTCTCGCTGGGCCCATGAAGTACTATCGGTCGCTCACAGACTTGTT
>LKNB01000013.1 GCA_001564055.1 Rhodothermaceae bacterium Tc-Br11_B2g6_7 | reverse complement strand
TGTAGTAACATGTAAGTGCAAAGCCGCAATTCCATCCACAAGCTCATGCTCCCATGGAAGCGTCCCCTACTGATTACGCGGCCCTTCAAGAGCGTCTCCAAGACCCCGGTACGGCCCGCGCGCTGCATCAGCTGCTCGACCGTGTGGATACCCTCAACCAGTCCCTTACGATGTTGGATGAAGCCCCGGCGTTGTTGTCGATGGGAACGGATGTGGTTGACGACCAGGTGCGGCACGCCCGTGCATCCGGGGTTGACCTGGAAGCGCGCCTTCAGACGCTGCAGGCCACGGTGGCCCGGCTTACGGAGCCCGCCACCCAGCAAGCCCTCCATGATCTGCTTGATCTCGCGCAGCAGGGCCCCCAGCTTGCAGCCATGGCCGGCGATATCCTCGACGACACCGCCCGCAGCGCGCGAGCGAATGGCGTTGACCTTGAGGCCCGCCGCACGCGGCTCCTCTCACTGCTCGAACGGCTCACGCGCGAAGAAACGCTCGACGCGCTGGAAGACGCCACCGAGTTGGCTACGTCTCTCCCCCAGATGCTGGCCATGGTAGGCGACATCTTTGACGACAGTATCCGCCGCCTGCGCGCCTCCGGCGTGGACGTAGAGCGCCTCCTGTCCAGTAGCAGTGATGCGGTGCACCGGCTGCTCACCTCGGGGATCTTGGACCCGGAAGCACTGGACGCAGTCGGTGACCTGGGTAAGGCTCTGCAAGCGGCCCAAGCCTGCCCCAGCAAGCCGATGGGCTTCTGGAGTGCCATCAAATCTTTCCGCGACCCTGACGTGGGCCGCGCCCTCTGCTTTTTTGTTGAGTTTGCGCGCGCTTTTGGCCGTTCGCTCAACGGTCACCAGCCGTAGTCCTGCCCGCTTCGTTCTGACTAATTCAACCCTGTGAAACCATGGAAACCACCCCTGCAACAGACCACTACACCGTACTCATTGTTGGCGGCGGAAGCGCAGGCATCACCGTTGCTGCCCACCTCCTGCAGTCGGACGAAGCTCCAGATGTGGGCATCATCGACCCAGCCTCGAAGCACTACTACCAGCCGATCTGGACGCTGGTTGGTGCGGGAGCTGTGGAAAAGGCCTCCTCGGCACGGGACATGGCCGAGGTCATCCCTCCCGGGGCGGACTGGATTCAGGACCGCGCCGTGGAATTCACTCCGGAGGAGAACACGGTCTCCACAGCCCAAGGGCATACCTTCAGCTACGATTACCTCGTCGTAGCCATGGGCATCCAGCTGGACTGGGATCACATCCCGGGCTTGGCCGAGTCGGTAGGTCGGCCCGGCACGGGCGTTTGCAGTAACTACTCCTACGAAACGGTAGACTCAACCTGGGAGAACATCCGTAATTTTTCTGGTGGGCGTGCCATCTTTACGCAGCCCGCAACGGCCATCAAGTGCGGCGGCGCCCCTCAGAAGATCATGTACCTGGCAGACGAGGCATTCCGTCGCCAGGGGGTGCGGGGCCAGAGCGAGATCTTTTTCTGCACGGCCAAACCGGGCATCTTCTCGGTGAACAAGTACGCGCGGACCCTCCAGCAAATCATCGAGCGAAAAGATCTCAAACCGCAGTTTGAGCACAACCTGAAGGCTATTGATGCCGACCGGAAGGAAGCCATCTTCGACCACCAGGGGGACGAGGTCACGCTTAGCTACGACCTGCTGCACGTGACGCCGCCGATGAGCGCGCCCGACATCGTGAAGGAAAGCCCGCTCGCGAATGAAGCGGGCTGGGTCGACGTCCACAAGTACACCCTGCAGCATAACACGTATGACAACGTCTTTGCGCTTGGCGACTGCAGCAGCCTGCCAACCTCAAAGACCGGGGCCGCCGTGCGCAAGCAGGCACCGACGGTCGTCAAGAACTTGCAGGCGCTGCGGCGGGGGCAGTCCTTGGACGCCCAGTATGACGGCTACACTTCCTGCCCGCTCGTCACCGGCTACGGCAGCCTTGTACTGGCTGAGTTCAGCGGATACACGGGCGAGCCCATGGAGACCTTCCCCTTCGATCAGTCACAGGAGCGCTATTCCATGTACCTCCTCAAGAAGAACGGCCTGCCCAACCTTTACTGGCATGGCATGCTGAAAGGACGCGCGTAGGGTTGCCCCGTAGGAACATGGGCGTGGCTTGCGCGCTGTGCATCGTATCCTTCCCCAACGAACCTGACTGACGGTGCCCGCTCATGGAGTTCGATATCACGCCCAAGCGCTACGAGGAGCTTGCCCGCCTCATTGCGCAGGCCGAAAGCCCTGTAGGGATTGACGCCGAGAAAACACACATTTTGATCCTCGACAAACTGGAGCAGATGAACACCCACCTCCAGCGCCTTGAAGAACGTCTGGAGCGGCTGGAGTCGCGCTCGTAGCGTTCAACACACTCGTAGCATTCAACACAAGGGCGTGGGGCTCTACCCTGCCCCGCTGCCGTTGCTCATGTCTCCCCCACGCGTACCAGACCCCTGTATTCCCATGCGTACTGCATTAGCTTTCGTAGCAACCGTCCTCCTCCTCTTCGCCACGGTATCGCCTGTGCAGGCCGACGATACCGAGGAGCTCTTCGTCGTGGTGACCTCGGCCGATGCCCAGACCCAAATGATGGCTATGGTCCTGGCCACGCAGTCGATGCGGCAGGGCGCAGCCGTGCGTGTGTTGCTCTGCGGGCCGGGCGGTCGACTGGCCATTGCTGATGAGGACTTCCCCACCTTCGAACCGGCCGGACGCTCCCCTCAGGAATTGCTGCGTGGCCTGATGGCGGAGGGACAGGTGGTTGAGGTCTGCGCCATCTTCCTGCCCAACACGGAATTTAACGAGGGGGACCTTATCGAGGGCATCGGCACCGCGATGCCACCGGCCATCGCTGAGTACATGCTTCGCCCAGAGGTCCGCTACTTCACGTTTTAGGGTGCCGGATACGGCCTTGGCCGGTCTACCACCCCTCCTCACGTTTCGCCCATCAACCGATGCGTAGCACGGCTCTTTGCTGTTCACTCCTGTTTGTTCTCCTTGCTGGCACGGGATTCCATGGCGCTAAGGAGCCCGCGGTTGAGAATGACGCAGCGCCTAACCGCCTAATGTCCGATCCGCCGGTGCCTGATGCTCATACATCAGCAGTAGCGGCCATGACGGCACACGCGGAGTCGACGGACTCGGCTGTATTTTGGGTGCGGCATCAGGGCGCCATGCGGACCGCGGTGCGCGATGGCGACCTGACCCCGCACGTCGCGCTGGATTCGCTGCAAGACTACGCCGGCCTGTTTGCGGTGGGCCCACTTGAGGGGCTGCGAGGCGAGGTGACCATCTACGATGGCGTGCCATCGATCGCTACGGTCGCTGAGGGCACGCCCCGCACCGAAGCCTCGTTCGATCACCGCGCGGTGTTTCTCGTCTATGGTGCCACCGGGGCATGGACCTCCGCGCCCATAGCGGAGGACATTGGTAGCCTTGACGCGTTAGAAGCATACGTACGCCAGGCAGCCGAGGCAGCGGGCCTTTCGACCGATGAGCCGTTTCCGTTTCGCATTGAGGGACACGCAGCAGACTTGACGTATCACATTCTTGACCGAAAGGGAGACGAACCACACAACCGGGCGAGACACCAGGAGGTGAAAGAGATCTTTTCTGCCTCTACGGCGTCGGTGCAGATGGTTGGATTCTGGGGCAGCACAGCGGACCAGGGCGTCTTCGTTCACCACGGCGAGCACATTCACGTGCACGCGGTCTTACCTGCGGCAGACGCATCTGGCCACGTGGATGCGCTACAGCTTTCGGCTGGAGACGCGACGCTTTTCCTTCCTGTTGAGGAATAGGCGACGCAGTAACATAGCGGGCGCAGGAGGCGGCCTCGTCCGGGATAATGCCCCATAATGCCCCACTCATCGCGTGCTATGCGTCCGCCGGAGCCTGCCATACCATCTGGATGGTAGCGGCTTCGCCTTGGTGATGCGGGCCTTCGTCGAGCATGTGCTCGGCCTCCTGCAGCCGGCTAAATGTCCCTTCACGAAAGGCGTGCTGGAGTTCCGCTTTGCTCACCATCATATCCACATGCGGGGGGCCGCCGCTGCTGTATCCTTCCTCCACTTGTTCGCGCCGAAACCACTCAGCCAGCACCCAGCCCCCCGGAGCGACGAGGCGCTTTATCTGGTCGAAGAGCAGGGCGCGCTGATCGGGCAGCACGTGCAGGAAGGTGACCACAATCGCATCCCACGTGCGCCCCGGCCGCCACGTCAAGACGTCGGCCTCCACGGTTTCCACCGCCACCCCAAACCGGCTCGCCAGCTGCTCGGTTTTCTTTAGCCCCGTCCAGGAGTAATCTACCGCAGTAACGGTGTAGCCTTGTTGGGCCAGCCATACGGCGTTCCGCCCCTCCCCCGCCCCCAACTCTACGATCGTAGCCCCGGCCGGGACCCTGCCAATGGCATCCGTGAGAAAAACGTTGGGGTCGGTGCCATAGGCATAGGCCTCAGCATCGTATCGGTCGTCCCAAAAAGAAGAGTCCATTCCGTCTGTGCCTCTGTCAGTACAAGGGGTAGCAGCGGGGCGCTGGTCGGGCATGGCATTTTCCAGGCCTAAACTTCAGCCTGTGCGTCTTTCACCTTGCGGGAGGGTGGCTCAGCATGTATGCGCTGCTCACCGGCAGGTGCGGCCCGCACCGCCTCATGCACCTCATGAAAGAACGCCTCCTCCCCGAGGTGCTCCACGAAGCCCGCTCGCTCCATCGCATCACGAACGGGTCCTTTACAGCCAGCCACGTAAAACGCAAGGCCCTGCTGGCGGAGCTCTGTCACCATCTCCTGCAACGCATGAATGGCGGTGGAGTCAATCGTGTTCACCGGGTAGGCGTCCAATACCACCGCCCGGGGCATCGGGGTTCGGTGCGGGATGGCGCGCAGGGTATCTTTCAGGTGGTTGGCGTTGGCAAAGTAGAGGGACGCGTCGATCCGAACAATCGCCACCTCATCGCGGATTTCTGCTGCAGGGTACCGTTCTGACGCGCGGTAGGTGGTCGATTCAGGCAGCTGCCCCATAACCACGGTGTGCGGCCGCGAGCTCTGATAGAGTACCATGAGCAGCGACCCCACGACGCCCACGAGGATCCCCTCCTCGATACCCAGCCCGAGGGTAGCAACGAAGGTCAGCACCAGCAAGCCGAAGTCCTGCCGGTCGGTGTGCCACAGGTGCCGGGCCTCCTTGATGTTGAACAGCCCAGAGACGGCTACCATGACGATGGCAGCCAGCACGGCCTGCGGCATGTAGTAGAAAAGCGGCGTGAGGAGCAGCAGCGTACCCCCGATCAGCAGCGCGCTAATCATGGAGGCCCCGGTGGACGTCGCGCCGGCCTGGTCATTCACAGCCGTACGTGAGAACCCGCCAGTGACGGGGAAGGACTGAAAGAAGGCGCCGCCAATGTTGGCCGCGCCCAGGGCCACCAGCTCCTGGTTGGCATCCACCTCGTAGCCATGCCGCGAGGCATATACCTTGGCCACGGCAATGGACTCCATGAAGCCCACCAGCGCGATCACAATGGCGACCGGCAAGAGCGCCTGCACATCCGCCCAGGCCACCACCGGGACCACCAGCCCCGGCAACCCTGCCGGTACGTCGCCCACGATGGAGACGTCCTGAGCGGCAAACCCGGCTGCCCACACCGTCACCGTCGCGAGGACGACCACCACCAAGGGGCCCGGCAATCGTGGATTCAGGTGGCGTAGGCCCAGCAGCAAGGCGATGCTGCCTGCGCCAATGGCCAGCGTCAGCAGATGAATCTCCCCGGCCTGCTGCACCGCCGACCAAATGATCTCGTGGATGTAAATCGACTGCGGAAGCTCAACCCCCAGCAAGTGCTTCAGCTGGCTGAATCCAATGATGAGGGCCGCAGCCGAGGTAAACCCGCTGAGCACCGGGTGCGATAAAAAGTTAGCCAGAAACCCAAACCGCAGCAGGCCCAAGCCAAACTGCAAGACCCCAACCATCAGCGCCAGCATCAGCGACAGCATGATGTAGCGATCCGCGTCGCCATCGGCCAGCGGGGCGACACCGGCTGCCACCAGCAGCGACACCATAGCCACCGGCCCCACCGCCAGCTGCCGCGAGGTGCCCATGAAGGCATAGATAAGCAGCGGGACGAGGGAAGCGTACAGCCCGTAGATGGGGGGCATCCCGGCGATCAGGGCATACGCCATCCCCTGCGGGATGAGCATCACGCCCACGGTCAACCCGGCGGAGAGGTCGCCGTAGAGCTGCTTCCGCGTGTACGACGGCCCCCACTCAAGGGGCGGAAAGAACTGTTGGAGGAGGGCGCGCATGGAGCTCATCGCATGTCGTCAGATAAACAAAAACTCCCGGACGTCCACGATCGGTCGCCCGGGAGTTGTTTCGCAGCATGCAGCCTTACGCCGGCAGCGCCTCCGAGGCTTCCCGGTAGTCGGCAAAATTGCCATCCACGAGGGTGACATCGAAGCCCTCGCGCGCGAGCAGTGAGCTCGCCACCGAGGCCCGGGCGCCACTGCCACAGTGCACCAGCAGGTGCTTATCCTCCGGCAGCGTGTCGAGGTTCTCGGCAAGGCGCGTGTAGGACGAGTTCAGCGCATCTGGCACGTGGTCTGCGTTGTACTCGGAGGCGTACCGGACGTCAAGCACCTGCGCGTGCTCATCTGTGCGCAGCGTGTCGAGGTCCGTGGTCATGGCCGTGCGAAGCGACGCCGTCGGGTGCCCGGCTTCTACGTAAGCAGCCAGCGTCTCCGGCGTGGCAAAATGCACGATGTTGTCGAAACCAATACGGATCAGGTCCCGAACGGCCTCTTCCACCTTAGCCGCGTCAATAATCAGCGTGAGCGGGGCTTCAGCATCGGTCAAAACCGAGCCTACCGCTGTGTTAAATGCCCGGTTCAGCGGCGAATGAATAGCGCCTGGGACGTGCGCTCCGGCGAAGGCGGCCCGGTCTGCCCGCGTATCAATGACAACCATGTCATCGTCCGTTGCAACGTCTGCCAGCCCATCCACATCAACTTCCGATGGCTCAGGCAGTCCGCCGAGCACGGGCGCGCCTTCCTTGTTGAGCTTCTTCATGCGTGCAAAGTACAGCGGCGGCTCGGGCTGGCCTTCCAGAATGGCGCTAACAAAGGCATCTTCGCCACGCTCTGCCGCTTCGAGCATCGGGTTCGTTGCGCGCTCATAGCCGACGGTCGTCTGCGGCACCGCGCCCAACGCCTTACCGCACGCCGAGCCGGCGCCGTGTCCTGGCCAGATCTGCATGTGGTCGGGCATCGAGAGAAAGCTCTGTACCGTCTCGTAGAGCTTCCGAGCAGACGGCTCCATCATGCCCTCCACCTTTGCAGCAGACTCCAAGAGGTCGGGGCGGCCGAGATCGCCCACAAATACGAAGTCGCCGGTGGCAATGCCCATCGGCTCGGTCGCACCGCCACCGTGGTCTGTCACTTTAAACATCAGGTGCTCCGGCGTATGCCCCGGCGTGTGAACCGCGGTAACCTCGATGTTGCCCACCTTAAAGGAGTCTCCATCGGTAAGATAGGACACATCGTAGTCGGACTCCTGCGCCCAGAAATACTTCCAGTTCTCGTCGCCCTCGTCTGAGAGGTAGAGCTTCACCTCCGGGTAGGCCTCAGCAAATTCGCGGGCGCCCGAAAGGTAATCGGCATGAATATGCGTTTCGGTGACAGCGGTGATGGTGAGCCCTTCGCGTTCGGCCAGGTCAACATACTGGTCGATGTCACGCTCGGGATCGATGATGACGGCTTCACCCGTCTGTTGGCAGCCAATGAGGTAGGCGTATTGTGCGAGCTTGTCGTCGAAGATCTGTCGGAAATACATGGGCGTAGGAGGTTTGTGTGGAATGCTGGTGAGGGTGTCGCCTTTACGGGGCAGCAGACCCGTGAAGGGGGTGGGACTGCGCTTAGTGAGGCAGTTTAGGCCGCAGGTAGGCGTAGGCCCACGTGCCGGCCAATGCGGAGAGCAAGGCTACAATGATTACGGTGATGCCGGCGCCAAACAGCGCGAAGATGGGACCCGGGCAGGCGCCCAATAGCGCCCATCCAAGACCGAAGATGATGCCGCCCAGCCAGTAGCGTGTGCCCACCCCCTCCCACTTCTTCGGGGGAATGACAATAGGCTGGCCATCGCGATCGGTGATGTTGAAGCGCTTGATGAGTTGGACGGATGCCGCCGCCACCACAATAGCACTCCCAATGATACCGTACATGTGGAAGGCCTGAAAGCGAAACATCTCCTGGATCCTGAACCAGGATACCACTTCACTTTTGATGAGGATGATGCCGAAAAATACGCCGACCAGCATGTACAGCACAAGAGCGCCGAGGCGCTGATCGGTGCGGGCCGCTGGTGCGGTGGAGGGTGTGGACTGTGCCATGGTACGATTCTATCAAAAAGGTAAAAGCAGCGAGGAATGCGCGCAAGCGCTGATTACAGCAATAGCGGCAGAATGAGATACGTCGCGGTCAGTCCGCCGATGAAGAAGCCGATCACGGCCACCAGTGACGGGGCCTGCAGATCGGCCAGACCGGAAATGGCATGCCCGGAGGTACAGCCGCCTGCATAGCGCGCGCCAAAGCCTACCAGAAAGCCCCCAACTACGATCATTACGATCCCCGGCAGGCTAAGCAGCCCCTCCCAGGAAAACACCTGAGCGGGCACCAGCCCTTCAAAGGTCGTGATGCCGAGGGCTTCCAGATCCGCCCGCGTGGTCGACGCGATGTCAACAAACGGGTCTGGGTTGGCCAGCACCGTAGACGCAATCACGGCGCCGAGGATGATCCCCCCGGTGAAGACCATATTCCAGAGGCCACTCTTCTTCCAATCGTACTGGAAAAATTCGACTTGCCCGGGCAGCGTCGCAGCACAGGCATGGCGGAGATTAGCGGAGATCCCGAACTGTTTGCCGCCAAGCAGCAACAGCAGCGGTACAATAAGCCCAATGAGCGGACCGGCAACGTACCACGGCCAGGGTTGGGAGATAAATTCAAGCATAGCGTTGTTTAGCGCGTTCCGTGATAGAGACTCGGATTGTCCTCATCTGTAGTAACAAGTAAATCTGGTTCATTATATAAAGGGCGGGTTGGACGGTTCCAGGAGCACTTGACAAAGGAACCATGAAGAAATATGCGTATGGGGCACCAAAAACGCGCAACCCCACTCGTCATGAGGATTCAGTGCAGAAATAGCCCCGGCACGTGGAGACGCATCTATTCAACCCGTTGTACATATACAGTGGACTCCGTTTCCATAAACCAGCAGCTACTATGACTGATCAGCTCATTCCGCCCCCGCTGCTTGAGCAGGTGTCCGAGCGCTTCCACCTGCTTAGCGAACCCGTACGCCTGCAGCTCCTCAACCAGCTCCACGTGCGTGGTGAAATGAACGTGCAGCAGCTTTCGGAGGCCACCGGGCAGCATCAGGCCAACGTCAGCAAACACCTGCAGCGCCTGGCTAAACACAACCTGGTGCAGCGCCGCAAAGAGGGCCTGTATGTCTTTTACTCGATCGCGGACCCCATTCTCTCGGCGCTCTGTGTGTTGGTCTGCAGTCAGCTTCAAATGGAAAAGGCTGCGGAGGGATAATCGAAAAACCAGCATGCAATCAGGTGTAATGTGCAGCTACGCCATGCATAAGCGTAACATTATTGCAAACGAACACGGCTTTTGTGTGGGCAAAGGCATCAAGACGGGTGGATATTCGTGATTGCCTTGTACATTTAGATGATTTCAGGTGCGGACGATAGGTTCGTATTGTAAATCTGACGTCCGACAGCTACCTTTGCACACTCTCACCCGACGCATTGCATAATCGATTCACAGGAGGAAACTTATGATTTTTGACCGCAGCAAATCGTGGCAGCGCTGGCTTGGCCGCGCCACCAGCATGATGGCCGTTGTGGCCCTACTGTTTACCATCACCGCGTGCGAGGCCCCGGAAGATATGCCGGACCCGGACGAGATGGACGAGGAAATGATGATGGATGAGGAGCCGACGATGACCATCGTGGACATCGCCGCCGGCGACGAGCGGTTTGAGACGCTGGTGACGGCACTCGGCGCGACAGGCCTCGATGAGACGCTGGCGGGACCCGGTCCCTTCACGGTCTTTGCTCCTACGAATGAAGCGTTCGACGCTCTTCCTGAGGGCACCCTCGAGGAGCTACTTCAAGAGGAAAACCAGGACCAACTCGCTGACATCCTCTCCTACCACGTCGTCAGCGGTGAAGTCACCTCTGCAGACGTAGCTGATCTCGAATCAGCAGCTACGGTGCAAGGCGAAGACATTCAGATCAATGTAGATGACGAAGGTAATGTCACGATCAATGATGCTAACGTGATCGAAGTTGACCTGATGGGTGACAACGGCGTGATCCATGTGATTGACTCCGTACTCCTTCCCCCGGAAGAGTAAACACCAGTAGCGTGTACAACGCCCGGTAGATTACCGGACGATGTTTCCTGATGCCGAGGGCGCACACGCGCTCTCGGCATTTTTTGTGTGCGTGATTACACTATAAACCACGCATGATTCCACGCCAGCGGGTACCGCATCGCCGGGGCTACGGGCCTGGGTAACAATCTGAATATATGCCCCCGCGGCTGGATCCTCCACAAGAGAGCTTCCGTGCCACCGGCACCTCACGCAAGGGTCACCTTGGCCTACTGTATACGATATTCGCTTACTACCTACGGACACACACTTCTATGTCAGAACCTGATTCCCCCGTCTACATAATCATCGGCGCAACCGGCGGCATCGGATCGCACGTCACGCGCCTGCTGGCCGCAGACGGCGCCCAGTTGATCCTTGGGGCCCGTACGGAGACAGATCTCAACGAGCTTGCCGCTGACGTTGACGGAGACGCCTTCCCGCTCGACGCCACCAACTATGACGACGTCCAACGCATCGTCGACCACGCCACTGATACCTACGGGCGACTCGACGGTGTGGGCAACTTTGTTGGATCCATTCTCCTGAAGCCGGCCCACCTGACGTCGGTGGATGAATACCGGACCACCCTGGCCAAAAACCTCGACACCAGCTTCTTCACCGTTAAAGCGGCGGCCCGGGCTATGATGAAGGATGGCGGCTCGATTGTGCTCAGCGCATCGGCGGTGGCGCGGACCGGCCTCAAGAACCACGAAGCCATCGCCGCCGCAAAAGCGGGCATTCTCGGCCTCACCAAGTCGGCAGCGGCGACCTACGCACGCCGTGGTGTTCGCGTCAATGCGCTGGCACCCGGGCTCGTAGATACGCCCATGTCGCAGCACATCCTGAGCAGCGATGCCGGCCGGAAGCAGTCCGAGCAGATGCACGCACTGGGGCGCGTAGGTACGCCTGAAGACGTCGCGCCGGCCGCTCACTGGTTGCTCACAGATACGAGCAACTGGGTCACCGGGCAGGTCATCGGGGTGGACGGTGGCCTCGGCACCGTACGGGGGCAGTAATGGCAACCCGACTTCTGCTTGTTCTTCAAGACCAGCTCGACCGCGACAGCCTCCTTCTGGCCGACGCCGACCCGGAAACGGACGTCGTAGCGATGGCTGAGTTGCCGGACGCCTTCCGTGCCCAGCCCTTCCACAAGATCCGCCTGGCGCTCATCATTTCCGCCATGCGGCATTTCCGGGAGGACCTGGAAGCACGTGGCCTCTCTATCGACTATCAGCCATTGACGGCGACCGACGCCCCCACCGCGCTCGGCCCGTGGCTCTTGGCCACGATTGACGCCCACGCCGCTGAAGAGGTGCGCGTCGTCTTGCCCGGCGACCTCCGGCAGCTACGCACGATAGAGGCGACGTGTGAGGAAGCGGAGGTGCCACTCACGCTGCACGATGACGCCCACTTCCTGGCCACTCCAGCATATTTCGATGAATGGGCCGACGACCGCAAACGGCTCACCCTGGAGTACTTCTACCGGGAGATGCGCCGCGACCATGACGTGCTGATTGAAGGGGATCGCGACCCGGTTGGCGGCGAGTGGAATTTTGATGACGACAACCGGGAGTCGTTCGCTTCAGATGGCCCGGGGCTGCTGCCCGAGCCGCCCACGTTTGCTTCAGATGCGATCACGGATGAGGTCTGCGCCCTGGTGGAAGAGGTCTTCGCCGATCATCCGGGCACCCTCGACGGATTCAACCTGCCCGTCACGCCCGCGCAGGCCGAGGATGCACTGGCAGACTTCATCACAAACCGCCTCCCCACGTTCGGCACGTACCAGGATGCGATGTGGACGAACGAGCCGTTTCTCTACCACTCACGGCTGTCCACCGCCCTCAACCTGCGCCTGCTGCATCCCCGGCAGGCCATCAATGCGGCGGAAGAAGCCTACCATACAGGCGATGCGCCCATCAACGCGGTGGAGGGCTTCATCCGGCAAATCCTGGGCTGGCGCGAGTTTATTCGTGGCGTCTATTACCACGCTGGCGAAGGCTACGAGGAACGCAACGCGCTGGAGGCCACCGAACCGCTGCCCGACTTCTACTGGTCGGGCGAGACGCACATGACCTGCGTGCAGCAGACGGTGGATCAGCTGAAAGAGACGGCCTATGCGCATCACATCCAGCGGCTTATGGTGACCGGCCTCTTTAGCTTGCTCTATGGCGCCAATCCGCAGGCATTCGATGCCTGGCACCTCAGCATGTATGCCGACGCCTGGCCGTGGGTCTCGGCGCCTAACACCATCGGCATGAGCCAGTACGCCGACGGCGGGCTCGTCGCCACGAAGCCCTACACCGCGTCCGGCAAGTACATCAACCGGATGAGCAACTACTGCAGCCACTGCCGCTACGACCCGGACGCCGCTACGGGAGAGGACGCTTGCCCGTTCACCACGCTCTACTGGGATTTCCTGCAGCGCCACGAAGACACCCTTAGCGGCAATCGGCGCATGAACTTTCAGCTGGCCAACGTGCGGCGGAAGTCGGACGATCAGCTGGAGGCCATCCAAGAGCGTGCTGCAGCCGTCCGCACGAAAGCGAACGAGGGCTCCCTGTAACAACCTGTCTGTATTTTCTGAACGTCCCTATGTCTACCCTTCTCGTTTGGCTCCGCAACGACCTGCGTCTCGGCGATAACCCGGCCCTTGCGCATGCGGTGGAGGATGCCGATACCGTTATCCCGCTGTTCATCTGGGCCCCCGATGAAGAAGGAGCCTGGGCCCCCGGCGGAGCGCTTCGCTGGTGGTTGCACCATTCGCTCACACGCCTCCAGGAGCGCTTCGCTGACGAAGGGTCGCGGCTCATCCTGCGCACCGGCGCAAGCACTGATGTCCTCGACGCCATCATTGAAGAAACCGGCGCCGACGGCATCTACTGGAATCAGCGGCACGTGCCGGCGCTTGACGAGCGCGACGCCGAACTCATCCAGCATTTTGACGACAAGGGGCTCAGTGTGACGCGCTTTCCTGGCCGACTGCTGCACGACCCGGAGGCCATCGAGACCACCACGGGTGGCCCCTATCACGTCTACACCCCGTTCTGGCGGAAATTCAACAAGCTGCTGAACCAGACGCGCGCCGCCACTCCCCCTCTGCCTGCACCCGAGTTCGAGGGCACCGCTCCGGATACATGGCCTGCTTCTGATGACGTATCGGCCTTGCAGCTGCTGCCAGAAGCCCGTGACGGCGTCGACTGGGCCGACGGGCTACGTGCGACGTGGACCCCGGGCGAGGACGCAGCGCACCAGCGGCTTGAGATGTTTCTCGCAGAGAAAGTTCACGCCTACGACACCGCCCGCGACCGGCCCGATCAAGACGGCACCTCCCGTCTCTCCCCCTATCTCCACCACGGCGAGCTCTCGCCGCGTCAGGTATGGCATGCCACCCATGAAGCATTGAACGGCGACATCCACGAGGACGCCGAGTCGTTCTTGCAGGAGATCGTCTGGCGCGAGTTCTCCTATCATCTGCTGCACCACTATCCGGAAACCGACACCCAACCGCTCAAGGACAAGTTTGCGGACTTCGCGTGGGTGGAAGACGATGAGGCCCTGGAACGCTGGCAGCAGGGGCAGACGGGGTACCCCATTGTGGATGCCGGCATGCGCCAATTGTACGAAACGGGCTGGATGCACAACCGCGTCCGCATGATCGTCGGGTCGTTCCTGACGAAGGACCTGCGGATCCACTGGTTGGAGGGGGCACGCTGGTTCTGGGATACCCTGGTGGATGGAGATTTGGCCTCCAACACCATGGGCTGGCAGTGGGCCGCCGGCAGCGGCGCCGACGCCCAGCCCTTCTTCCGCATCTTCAACCCCGTCTCGCAGAGCGAACGCCACGACCCCAACGGCGACTACATCCGGCGCTTTGTGCCGGAGATTGCCGACTTGCCGACGAAGTATCTGCACGCGCCGTGGGACGCCCCGAGCGGCGCGTTGAAAGCCGCGGGCATCACCCTTGGCGAAACCTATCCCATGCCAATGGTTGACCATAGCGACGCCCGTGAGCAGGCCCTTGACGCCTACGAACAGATCAAATAAGGGCTCATGGCCGAACGCACCTACGCCTCTACGATCAACGCTTCGCCAGACGAGGTTTTCGACTGGCACGCCCGGCCGGGCGCCTTTCAGCGACTGACCCCGCCGTGGGCACCGGTGCGGCTTGAGTCGTTTGAGGGCATTGAGGACGGCGACCGTGCCGTGATCCGGCTGGGCCCCGGCCCGCTCTCGGTGCGCTGGGTGGCCGAGCACCACAGCGTGGAGCCGGGGCGTCAGTTCGCCGACCGACAGGTGGAAGGACCGTTTGCCGCCTGGAATCATGTCCACCGGATGAACCCCGCCCCAGACGGCGGCACGCGCCTCACCGATCAGCTAACCTACAAGCCGCCGCTGGGCCCGGTCGGCGCGTGGCTCAACACGATGGTGGGCGGCCCCGAGTTGGACCGGCAGTTTGCCTACCGGCACCGCATCACGCAGCAGGACCTCCAGCTGCACCGGCGCTATAATCCCGACGACCGCTCGTTGCGGGTGGCCATCAGCGGGGCCTCGGGCCTGATCGGCTCAGCCCTTAGCTCCTTTCTCTCGACGGGCGGGCATACCGTGTACCGGCTGGTGCGGCGCCGGCCGACCGGACCGCATGAGATCTACTGGAATGTGGTCGATGGCGAAATTGAGACCAGCAAGCTGGAGGGGATGGACGCCGTAGTTCATCTGGCGGGTGAGAACGTGTTTGGCCTGTGGACCCGCCGCAAGCGGCACCGCATCTACGAGAGCCGTGCGACGGGCACGCGTCTGCTGGCTGACGCACTGGCCACCCTGGACGCTCCGCCTGACGTCTTTATTTCTGCATCCGCGGTCGGCTACTACGGCGATCAGGCGGCGACGCTGGTGCCGGAGGCCATGCCGTCGCGGGGCGGAGGCTTCCTGGCCGCCGTTTGCCGAGCGTGGGAGGAAGCCGCCGAGCCAGCGGCGGCTGCGGGCATCCGTACGGTACATCCGCGCATCGGCATCGTGCTGACGCCGGCAGGGGGCGCGCTCCAACTGATGGCGCCTGCGTTCTCGCTTGGCCTTGGTGGGCGCGTGGGGGCAGCCGACCAGTATTTTCCCTGGATTACGCTGGATGACGTGCTGGGCGCCCTGTACCACCTGCTATTCACCGAGGGTGCCGCCGGCCCCTTCAACCTCACCGCTCCGGCCCCGGCACGTATGGATACGTTTACTCAAACGCTGGCCTCAGTAGTGAACCGGCCGGCAGTGCTGCGCATGCCTGCCCCGGTGGTCCGGCGCCTCGCAGGCGAAATGGCGGACGATATGCTGCTCAAAAGCATCCGCGCCGTGCCCGAGCGCCTGCAGGCCTCAGGCTACCCTTTTCTTTACACAGACCTCGGCGCTGGTCTGCGTCATCAACTGGGGCGCACGCTGGAGCCGCACGATGAAGCGGCGGCCTCGCGAGCATCCTGAACGACCCGCCACCAATGGCGCCAGGAGCTGTCGCTATGTGAGCGACGAGCCAAGCACATCAGTGACGGATTCCAGAAGGACGTCCGATTGCACAAACTGCAGACACTGGGCGAGGTCCTCACTGAACAAATGATCCTGGCTACGGTGCGGGACGGCGGCCCGGACGCGCGCATGCGCCACCTCCACCCCACGCCCCGGCCGGAGGGGCTGCCGGAAGTCGAGGGCCTGCGCCGCCGTCAGCAGCTCAATCGCCAGTACGTGCTCCACGTTGCGAAAGACGTCGAGCAGATGCAGAGCGGACACGCTGCCCATGCTTACATGGTCTTCCTGCCCCCGGCTCGTCGGGATCGAGTCAACGGACGCTGGATGGCAGAGCGTCTTGTTCTCAGATACCAGAGCCGCTGCCGTGTATTGGGGGATCATGTACCCCGAGTTGATCCCGGTATCTTCCATGAGCAGCTCCGGCAGGCCATCGTGGCCGGCCAACAGCAAATACGTGCGCCGCTCGGAGATGGCCCCAAGTTCTGCCAGGGCCAGCTTCGCGTGGTCCAGCACCAACGCCAGGGGCTGCCCGTGAAAGTTGCCGCCGCTCAAAATGTCGCCGTCCGCAAAGACGATCGGGTTGTCGGTTACGCTGTTGACTTCGCGGGCTACGACCTCCTCCGCGTACTGCAGCGCGTCCCGGCTGGCGCCATGCACCTGCGGCACACAGCGCAGGCAGTACGGGTCTTGCACCTTGCCGCAGTGCCGATGGGATTCCAGGATCTCGCTGGATTGGAGGAGCAGACGCACGTTTGCCGCCACCGCCGCTTGCCCGGGATGTGGCCGGAGCGTCTGCAAGCGCTCATCGAAGGGCGTCAGGCTACCCTGCAAAGCTTCCAGGCTCATCGCGGCAATGAGGTCGGCCAGCTGCTGTAATCGGCGGGCTTCATGCAGCACATACGCCCCGTAGGCACTCATGAGCTGGGTGCCATTGATAAGGGCCAGCCCGTCCTTTGCCTGCAGCGTAAGCGGTGCCCAGCCTTCCTCAGCCAGGACCTCAGCTGCGGGCCGCGTAGCCGTGCCCGCATCATTCCAAAACGCTCCATAGCCGATGAGCGGCAGCGCCAGATGGGCCAGCGGCGCCAGGTCGCCTGAGGCTCCCACACTACCGCGGCTCGGAATCGCAGGAATCTGATCACGCGTGGCCCAGTCGAGCAGTCGGTTAAACGTCGGAAGCGATACGCCCGAGTAGCCCAGCCCCAGCGCGTGGATCTTGAGCTGCAGCATAAGTCGACTGAGATGCTTTGGCACCAGATCGCCAACGCCTACCGCATGGCTCAGCAGCAGATTGCGCTGTAGCGGCTCGACCTGTTCGGGCGCGATCCGCTGCTGCGCCAGCGCACCAAAGCCGGTGTTGATGCCGTAGTGTCGCTCACCACGCGCCACAGCTTGATCCACGACTTCGCGCGAGGAGGCTACAGCGGACGAATCGGTGCGAAGCGCCTCAAGCGAAGCGCTCAAGTCGGCGTGCAACGAGGCTACATGAACGGTATGGAGCGGAGAAACCGTGGTTGGCATAGCCTTCAGCGTGACGTTATCGTAGAAGAGGAAGACAGCATAGCGCGGCAGAACACCTCCACGTTCCATCACATTTACATCTTGCCCTGCACTTTCCGCTGCACATCCCGTATCCTCGTTGTTCTATGAGTCGTCTATTATCGTTTATTCACCGCCTCTCTGCCGTATGCCTGATGTCGTTATTGTAGGCGCTGGCGTGGCCGGGCTAACGTGTGCGCGGCACCTTCAGCGGGAGGGCTTGGAAGTACGCATCCTGGAGGCCTCTGACGGCATCGGGGGACGCGTCCGGACGGATGAGGTAGAGGGCTTTTTGCTGGATCGTGGGTTTCAGGTGCTTCTCACTGCCTATCCGGAGCTCCAGGCGGAAGCTGATTACGATACGCTTAACCTCCAACCGTTTTACGATGGAGCTTTGATACGCTTCGACGGGCGGTTTCATCGCCTCGCCGATCCGTTTCGCCATCCGATGGACGCCCCGGGCATGGTGTTTTCCCCGATTGGAACGTTCTTCGACAAGATGAAGGTGGCCCGGGCGCGCGCCAAACTCATGCGGGGGGATCTGGACAGCGTCTTCGCCCGGGAAGAAATAACCACCGAAACGGCCCTGCGTGAGCGCTGGGGGTTCTCGGATCGGATGATTGACCGGTTCTTCCGCCCCTTCTTTGGCGGGATCTTCTTTGACCGCAAGCTCGAGTCGTCGAGCCGCATGTTTGAGTTCACGTTTCGCATGTTCGGTTCAGGACAGACCGCAGTACCTGCCCAGGGCATGCAAGCCGTGCCCAATCACCTGGCCGACCACCTGGCGCCCGGCACGGTTCAGCTGAACACCCCCGTCACGGCCATCAATGGAACGCGCGTGACAACCGCCGACGGGACGCAGCATGCGGCACGCGCGGTGGTCGTAGCCACGGAAGCCCCGGCGGCCCATGCGCTCCTGGGCAACGGTACCATCTCCCCAAAAAGCCGAGGCACCACCTGCTTCTATTTCGCTGCAGAGCAGGCACCGGTAGACGAGCCCATTCTTGTCCTAAATGCAGAAGACGAGGGGCCCGTCAACAATCTGGCCGTGCTCTCCAACGTCACGCCCACCTACGCCCCATCGGGCGCAGCGCTCATTGCAGCTGTGGTTGTGGGCTTACCCAACGGGTCCGCAGCAAACGTACAGGCGGACGTGGTGGCCCAATTAGCCGACTGGTTCGGCCCCGCGGTGCACGGCTGGCAGCATCTTCGCACCTACCGCATTGCGCACGCCTTACCCAACCAGACCCCCCCGTTCCTCTCCCCACCGGTGCGGAACCATCGGCTGGCGCAGGGGCAGTACGTTTGCGGTGACCACCGCGCCACAGCTTCGCTAAACGGAGCGCTGGCCTCAGGCCGGCTTTCTGCAGCGGCCGTGATGGAAGACTGGTCGGTGCTGACATCGTAGGCCCTGATATGCTTTCCCTCCTGCTGATCCACGTGGCCGCCACCCTGTTCATGTTCGGGGTGATCGTCGTCATTCAGATTGTACACTACCCGCTCTTTTCTCTTGTAGGTAAGGGAGGGTTCCCGCTGTACCAGCAGTCGCACATGCGGTTGATTACCATCGTCGTGGTCCCGCCTATGCTGATCGAACTGGTGACCGCTGTGCTGCTCGTGTGGTGGGCACCTCCGGGCGTTACAGGATGGCAGGTGGGGATCGGCCTGGTGCTGGTAGCGATTATCTGGGGATCCACGGCCCTTGTACAGGCCCCCCTCCATCAACGGCTCATGAGCGGGTTTCGGGAGCGGCTCCATCAGCGCCTCGTCCAGACGAACTGGTTGCGCACCATCGCCTGGGCCGCCCGCAGCGTGCTCGTGCTGGCGATGCTCTACGCCGTGATGGGATAAACGCCCCGATCATACACGCCGCGCAGCACGCGATACCCCAGCCCCCACGGATCCGCCTTTACCCTCGTGCATTAAGTCACCTCATTGCCCACTTACCGCGTCGTTTCGTACCCTTTGTTATGCCCACACGCCAAGAATCCAGCATTCCCCGCAAATACCAGTGGATGTCCAACGGCACACCGGTCGCCGTTCCCTATGAGCGGTTCGGGGAAGGTCCGCCCCTCCTGCTGTTGCCTGCACTGAGCACTATATCGAGCCGCGAGGAGCTCCGGGAGGTAGCCCAGCGGCTGGCTACGTCTTACACCGTGACGTTGACGGACTGGCCCGGCTTTGGCGCGTCGAATCGGCCGCTGCTGCGGTACCGGCGCGGGTTGTATCAGCGCTTTCTGCTTTCGTTTGTGCGCAAGTTCTTCGACGAGCCGCCCGCCGTGCTTGCGGCAGGCCACGCCGCCGGCATAGCTGTACGCCTTGCCAGTCGCGCGCCGGGACTCTTTTCGCACTTCGTGCTGGCCGCTCCTACGTGGCGAGGGCCCCTGCCCAGCGCTTTGGGCGGCAAGCGCCCTGCCTGGCTGGCGTTTATGAAGTGGCTCATCGAACAGCCCGTGATCGGGCCGGCGCTCTACCGCTTGAACGTCTCCCGCGGGATGATTGAGAAGATGGCCAAGCAACACGTGTTTGCCAACCCGGCTATGGTGACGCCCCAGTGGCTCGACGCCAAGGAGGCCCTGACGCAGGATGCCAACGCGCGCTACGCAACAGCCGCCTTCATCACCGGAGCGCTGGACCCCGCCCACACCCGGGAGGAGTTCCTCGGATACCTCCGGGCCATCGACGTGCCCACGCTGCTCCTCATCGGCGAAGATACGCCGGAGCGGTCGCTTGCGGAGATGGACGCGATGGCAGCCGTCGAAGGCATTGCCCACAAGCGCATGCCGGGCTCCATCGGGCTCCACGAGGAGCACCCCAGCCTTGTAGCCGAGGCGGTGCGTGGCTTTGTGCCCAACCCCGTTCCTGCGTAACCCGCCGCCCGCTGGCGCGATGACGCTCCCCCCTCCCGAGGCATCCAATGTGCACACGGTACAGGTGTGGGATGGGCAGACCTGGCATACGCTCTGCGCTCCCGATGGCGCTAACCTGCGGCAGCTGCTGCTACGCCATGGGCTGTCGCCGTATACCCGGCTCACCCAGCATGTACACTGCGGCGGGCGGGGGCTCTGTGCCACCTGTGGCGTGCGCCTTCCTGCCGATGCGCCGGCGCCCACCCACTGGCACGACCGACTCGCCGCCCGCTTCGGGTACCCCCGTCTCTCCTGCCAGATTACCGTGCGGCGACCGCTCGTCGTCCATCTGCTTCCGGAGAAGCGCATCTGGGGCACCCGACACTCCACATAACCGCCGCTCTGCTATGACCACCCAAACGCTCGACCGAGCCTCTCGCTACGCCGATGTCCGCCAGCGCCTTGATGCGCTGCTCGCCGGCGAAACGGACTGGATTTCTGGCATGGCCACCGTGGCCTGCGAGCTACATCAGGCCTTTCCCTACTTTCACTGGACCGGCTTTTACCGCGCGGTGGGCGATGAGCAGTTGCGCGTTGGCCCCTACCAGGGCACGCACGGTTGCCTCCACATTAGCTTCGACCGGGGCGTCTGCGGCGCGGCGGCGCGGCAGCAGCAAACCCAACTGGTACCCGACGTGGAGGCCTTCCCCGGCCATATCGCCTGCTCCTCCTCCACGCGCTCCGAGATCGTCGTGCCGGTGCTTACCCCGGAAGGCGAGCTGCTGGCGGTGCTTGATGTAGACTCGAACGATCCGGCAGCCTTCACCACCACCGACCAAGAACATCTCGAAGCCCTCTGCGCCCAGCTCGGCGCCCAGTTTGCCTCTGCCCCTGTTCGGTAAAACCCGTGCCTCGCTCTGCCCCCCATACCATCATCCGTGCCCGCTCGGAGACAGCGTATGCCGCCGCAGCCGATCTTATGCGGGCATACGCCAACGAGTTGGATGTAGACCTATGCTTTCAGGACTTTGAGGCGGAGCTGCAGGCGCTGGACGTGCCCTACAGTCCGCCCGACGGAAGCCTGCTGCTGGGCATGCGCGCTGGCCGTGCCGTGGGATGCGTCGGGCTCCGGGCGAAAGGCGGTCCGGCTACCTGCGAGATGAAGCGCCTCTACGTGGACCCTACGCACCGGGGCGATGGGCTGGGCGCTGCGCTATGCGAGGCACTACTGGACGAAGGCCGCCGGCTGGGCTATGACCGTATGGTGCTCGACACCCTCCGGTCGCTAAAACCAGCTGTGGCGCTGTACCGGCGCCTCGGGTTTGAGGAGATCCCGGCCTACTACGATAACCCGCTCAACGACGTACTCTATATGGCGCGGGCGCTATAAAACCGGAGGCCTCGCACGTCCTCCTTGATGCAATCTTCGGAAACTTGAGACGGGGGCTGCGGTTTTGGTAGACTATAATTGCAAATTTTGCTGCAACCGCTCACTGCGCCTTTAAGCCCATGAAGAAGGATCTCCACCCCGAGTACAACTTTACAACGATCAAGCTCTCTGACGGCTCTGAGTTCGTCACGCGCACCACGATGGACGCCGAGGAGTACGCGTCAGAGATTGATTCCACCAACCACCCCTTCTACACGGGCAAGCGCCAGTACGTCGACACCGCTGGACGCGTGGAGAAATTCCGCCAGCGCTATGGCCTGACCAAGGACACCGACGAAGGCGACGATGATAGTGACGCGGACGCCGCCGAGGCCAGCGCAGAGAAAGAAAACGCGTAACCTGCGGTGCCCCGCAATTCGAATAGAGCGACTCTCCTCCCGGTGGGTCGCTTTTTTCGTTTCTTGCAGACGGCCCAGCCCGGGGTTTAGCTTTATCCCTGTCGGGCTACCCGTCGCACTGCCCTTGCCCCACCCTTCCCACTTTCCCTCCCTTGCATGGCTTCCCCCCGCCCGGTCGACCTGATTCGCGCCAAACGCGACGGCCAAACAATCTCCTCCGACGACCTCACCGCGTTCATCAACGCGTACACCGCCGACGACGTCCCCGACTATCAGATGAGCGCTTTTCTGATGGCCGCTTTTCTGAAAGGACTCGACGCTGACGAGACCGCTGCCCTCACCCGGGCGATGCTGCACTCCGGCACCGTGCTGGACCTCAGCCATACGCCGGGCATCAAAGTCGACAAGCACTCCACCGGAGGCGTGGGCGACAAGGTATCGCTTATCCTCGCGCCCATCGTGGCAGCCTGCGGCGTGCCGGTGCCCATGATTTCCGGCCGCGGTCTCGGGCACACCGGTGGAACGCTCGACAAGCTGGAATCAATCCCTGGGTTTCGCACGGATCTTTCCATCGAGGCCTACAAGCAGCAACTGGAAGATCTGGGCATCGTGCTTATCGGGCAAACGGCCGAGATTGCCCCCGCCGACCGCAAGCTCTACGCGCTGCGCGACGTCACCGGCACGGTGGAATGCATCCCCTTGATTGCCGCCTCCATTATGAGCAAAAAGCTGGCTGAGGGCATCGACGGCCTTGTGTTGGACGTGAAGTGCGGGCGTGGGGCCTTTATGAGCACCGAAGCCGATGCCCGGCACCTCGCCGAAACGCTGGTCTCCATCGGCCACGAGTTTGGCAAGAACACCGTGGCACGCATGACCCGGATGGACGTGCCCCTGGGCCGAGCAGTGGGCAACTGGCCGGAGATGCACGAGAGCATCCGGTGCCTGCAGGGCGAGGTTGACGGGCTGGACGATCTGATGACGGTGACGCTGGCGCTGGCCGGCGAGATGCTATGGCTGGGCGGTGAAGCTGAATCGCCCGAGGCGGGCGTTGTGCGGGCACAGGAAGCTATCGACTCAGGCGCCGCTTTTAATCGGTTTGCCCAGGTGGTGGACGCCCAGGGCGGCGACGTGGGCGTACTGCACGACCCCGCCACGCGCGCCGATACAGCTCCGGCAGGGACCGTATCCGCCCCCGCCGCTGGCTATGTACAGGCCATCGATGCCTACGCGATTGGGATGACCGCCGTCCGCATGGGCGCCGGGCGCCGCGTGAAGGAAGACGCCGTCGACCCCACCGCCGGGCTGGTGCTGCATAAAAAGCTGGGAGAACCGGTGGAGAAGGATGATACGTTGGCCACCCTGTACACGACGCATACCGACGACCTTCCCGCTTTCACCTCTGCTATTCGCGACGCCTACACCCTCACCGACACCGCGCCCGGCGCTCCAGATATGCTGCTGGGGCGCTACACGACGGAAGGATGGACCGACTGAGCCACTTATCCCCTCTGTGCATCTTTCGTGCCTTCCCTTTCGTTAGACCTTCCGTCCAAAGCGTTTATTGAAACGCCCGCTTATTCGCTCACAGCCCCCGTTTTCTTCATGTCTGTTTGGTCACGCTTCACCCGCTGGGTCAAGTCCGTCTTTGGCGGCGCCATTTCTGCTGTAGAAGACCCCCGGCTCATTCTGGAGCAAAACATTCGGGAGTTGAACGACCAGGTCCCGAAAATGAACGAAAACATCGCCACGGTGAAGGCCAACGTGATGATGCTTCAAAAGGAAGGCAACCGCCTGGATCGGCAGATTGAGAGCCTTACCTCAAAAATTAAGGCCGCTATTCAGGCCGATCGGGACGACATCGCGCAGCAGTATGCCATGCAACTTGAGAAAGCCAAAGAGGAGTTGCAGCGCAACAAAGAGCAGCTCAAGTATGCCTCGGCCGCCTATGACAAGTCGCTGCAGGTTAAAAAGGCCTTCATGCGCGAGAAGGAGAAAAAGATACAGGAAGCCCGCGATGCCATGCGCGCTCACGAACGCGCCCAGTGGCAGTCGCGCGTGGCTGATGCCATGGAGCAGTTTGAGGTGTCGGGCGTGGACCAAACCCATGAGGAGATGGTGCAGCGCCTGAACGAGCAAACAGCCCGCAGCGAGGCCCGCATGGAGCTGGCGCTGGACTCGGTGGATACCGAAGCCATGAAGATTGAGGAAGACGCTGAATCGCTCCGCGCCGCCGAGCTCGTCAAGCAGTTCAAGATGGAGATGAACATGGACGCGGATGAGAAAGCCCCGGCCAAAGAGGAAGCTGCCGAAGGCCAGGTCGAGCTCCCCGATGAGCCCGTGCGCGAGGAAGGCGAGAAGACGATAGGCAAAGAACGACGCCGTACGCAGTAGCAGCGCTGACACGTCCTCCGAGCGTTCCGTGTAGCGCACTCGATGAACTCTGGCCATGCACACGTGCAACCACCCCATGACGAACGAGGAGTTCGAACGCATCAAGGAAGAAGAGAAAGCGCATCTGCGTGAAATCCGCAAGCTGCGCACCATGGCGAAGCAGCTCCGCGCCAAACGGTCGGTGCAGGCCGCGCTGGAGCGGATGCTGGATGGCTCCCGTGAAGTGCTGGACACCCACGACGAGATGGTGCGCCGGCTGGCCGTTGAAACGGCCCGGCATGAAGCCCGACTGGATCTTGCTCTGGAGGATACCCCGCCCCCACCAGCAGACGCCCGGGCCGCTGACGGCGACCCACTGGAAGACCTGGACGATGCGTTGTTAAAAGCCCGTGCCCGGCAGTTACTGGAGCGGATGACGGCCGCTGAGGCTGAGTCCACGACTGACGATGCGTCCGGTGCGGAGCCGCCACAGCCCCCCGCCACCGACCCGCCTCCCACCGACCCGCGCGCAGCCGACCAGCAAGGCGACGAACCGCCGCCCCGCAAAACCCTCGGTCGGTCCCGTTGACGTCGACCTCTCCATCGTTCCTTTTCGCTCTGGCACCCCTGTTCAGATGAGTTCTTCGGAAGAGATCAACTACACGAAGGAAGCGCTCTTCCTCCCGTGGAATTTGATCTTCATCGTAACCAGCGTGCTCATCGCCGCCACGGTAGGATGGCAAAGCGGCATTCCGTGGCTGTTCGAACTGCTCTTGACGCTGGCCGCCGGGGGCGAGCTGCTCTACCTCGGCACGATGCCGCAGCAGGAGCGCTTCCGGCGGTACATTCGGTCCAAGAAAGCCGAGGCCCACGCTCCTCCGTCTAATAAAGAGATCTACCGGCTGCTCTCGGACGTGAGTCAGCGGCGGTACGCGAAGCTCCGAAAATTGCGGGACGAGATTGCCGTCAATTACCGCAAGCTGAGCTACGCCTCCCAGGGCCTCCTCGATAGCCACGTGCAGAAGCTCGATGGGCTGCTCGACTCGTACCTCAACCTGACCTACCAGAAAGAGCGCTACGAGCGGCACACCCGCTCGGCCACTCAGCTTGACGTAGAAGATGCCATCGCGCAGTTGCAGGAAGACATGAAGGACGACTCGCCCCGCGTCCGCGCTATCAAGGAGCGCCGCCTGCGCATCCTCAAGCAACGCCTGCAGCGCTTTCGGCACGGGCGCGAGAACCTGGCCATCATCGACGCGCAACTGGAGACCATCGAAGATGTGGTGCGCTACATCCACGAGCAATCCATGACGCTCCGCAACCCGGAGGAAATCACGTTTCAGCTGGACATGCTGCTGGACGAAGTGCACGAAACGGAGGCGTCGGTGGACGAGATCGAGGCCGTGTTCGCGCAAACGGGTAGCCTGCTCGATGACGTGGCCGACGACCTGGATGTCCCGGACGCCCCGGACCAGGCCCCGCTTGATCTGCCCGACGCCTCCGAGCAGGACGCGTCTGAACGATCGGAGCGCCGCCAGCAGCTCCGCAACTAAGCCCTTTCACCGTTACCCCTTCCCCCCACATGGAGTTCGACGCCTTGCAGTACACCCGTGACGACGACGGTATCGTCGTCTTGACAATCAACCGGCCCGATGCCCTAAATGCACTAAACACGGCCGTGATGGATGACCTCGACCGCGCTTTTCGGACCGCGCGGTCTGACGACGCCGTGCGGGGCGTGGTGCTGACGGGCGCCGGGGAAAAGGCCTTCGTGGCCGGCGCTGATATCGCGCAATTTCCCGATCTGGACGCCGTCAGCGGGCACCGCTTTGCGGCACGGGGACAAGCCGTATTCAACCGGATTGAGCAGATGACGAAGCCCGTCGTCGCTGCCGTTAACGGCTTCGCTCTCGGTGGGGGCTGCGAACTGGCCATGGCCTGCCACCTGCGCGTAGCGTCTGAACAGGCCCAGTTTGGCCAGCCCGAGGTGAACCTTGGCATCCTGCCCGGCTACGGCGGCACGCAGCGCCTGCCACGCCTCGTCGGGCACGGCATTGCCACCGAGCTGCTCCTCACGGGCCAGCGTATCGGCGCCGACCGGGCCCACGCCATCGGCCTGGTAAACCGCGTGGTAGCCCCCGATGCATTGCTGGACGAGGCCCGCGCCTTGGTGGGCACCATTGCCTCCAAAGCACCGCTGGCCGTGGCCATGGCGCTCCAGGCGCTACGGGCCAGCGATCAGCCGCTCGCGGATGGACAGCGCTATGAAGCCGCTCTCTTTGGGCAGGCCTGCGCAACGGACGACTTTCAGGAAGGCGTGGATGCCTTCTTGAACCGGCGCAGCCCCGAATTCTCTGGTGCCTAACCCTGTGCTTCCCCGCCGTGTGGCGACCCTTGAGGCTTCATGGAACTGGCTGTCATCGTCCTGCTGCTCCTGCTGAGCGCGTTCTTCTCCGGCTCGGAGATCGCATTCGTGTCGGCCAATCGCCTGCGGGCTGAGATGGCGGCCCGCCGCGGTGGGTTTTCGGGGCGCCTGGTGCAGCGGTTTCTCGATACGCCTGGCATGCTGCTGACGACCACCCTCGTAGGCAACAACATTGCCCTCGTCGTCTACTCTACGCTGATGGCGTTCTACCTGGAGCCGACGTTCGCCCGATTCTTCGGTGAGGTGCTGGGGCAGGAAGCCGGGCTGGAGGCGTCCATCCTAACGGCCCAAACGATTGTGGCCAGCGTGCTTGTGCTGTTTTTGGGAGAGATCATCCCGAAAACCATCATGCGCGAACACGCCGATCGGCTCGTCCCTGTCCTCGCCCTGCCGCTGCGCATCACCTACTACGCGCTGCTCCCGCTCATCTGGCTGGCCAGCGGCGCCTCTAATGTGCTCGTACGCCTCCTACGCGCCGATGCCGCCTCCCTCTCGCAATACTTGCGGCAGGACCTCGAACTGCTCATTCAAGAAACCACGGAGCGCGGCGAACTGGACCTGGACGAGGAGGAAAGCACCATCCTGTCGAACGTGTTTGCCATGAGCACGAAGCGGGTAAAGGAGTCGATGGTCCCCCGCACCGATATCGAGGCTATCGAGTGGACCGCGACGCTGGAGGAGGTCCGGCAGCGCTTTATCGAAACGGGCCATTCGAAGCTGCCCGTGTATGAGGGCAATATCGACCACATCGTGGGGGTCGCCTTTGCCTATGACTTCTTCCAGCAACCATCCTCGCTGCGTGACCTGATGCGGGACGTCCGGTTTGTGCCCGAGACGAAAGCATCGAAGATCCTCCTCAAGGAATTTCTAAGCACAAACTCGTCGATCGCCATTGCCATTGACGAATACGGTGGGACGGCCGGACTTATCACGCGCGAGGATTTACTGGAGGAACTGTTCGGCGATATTCAGGACGAGTTCGACATGGAGGACGAAGGGCTGCAACAGGTGGCCCCGGGCACGTTCCTCGTGAGCGGAGCGATGCCGCTGGATACATTTGCCGAGAAGACGGACATTGCGCTTCCCACCGGCGAATACGAGACGCTGGCAGGCTATCTGCTGGAGCGCGTGGGGCGCATCCCTGAAGCCAACGAGCGCTTCAGTTTTGACGATTGCCACTTCACTATCGAACGGGCCACGGCACATCGAATCGATCTGGTGCGCGTCCGTTACGATCCCAACGCGTGACGTAATCCCTGCGCACATGCTCCATCCTACACCCAGCTACGCCTCCAGCCCACCTCGGCGGCCAAAGGCCAGTACCAGCTTCAGATGCGTCAGCAACAACGGGATCACCGGCAGGTCTTCAAGGCGCTCGGTGGGCGTTTCCGGAAGTCCAGGCGGGCTGACCCGCCCCATCCACAGCGCCATTTTTTCGCGTAGCGCGTGCTCGCCAGGAAACTGACCTTCCGGGAAGTGCACGGTGTAAAAGGCTTGCTTCCGTTCCAGCCGCTGATAGATCTCTTCATTCTCATCCAGCAGCGAAGGATCTTGCTCTTCAATGATCGCCCCGCCGATGAGGTAGTCGCGATACGTGTACGGCAGGTCCAACAGCGTGTCCACTACCGTGTCGCGTACGTCAGGCGCATCTTGCAACCCAACCTCCGCCGCACGCGCCGAGGTCGTGGCCACGAGGGACAGGGTTTCCTCCGCCACCACATCGGGGTCTGGCTGGGCCGTGCGCATGCTTTGCAGCACCTCACGCGCCAGATCTTGCGTGGTGCCTATGATACCGATGGTTGAGAACGCGATGCAATCGGCCACGCGCTGCACTGTAGCGGTGTGGGCGTCGGAAGTGGCAGGCGAGTCGTTGGGCATGAGAGCGCGGGGGGAATGAGCAAATCAGGCCGGCGCTGTGACCGGTAGGGGCGGCGTCAGTTTGCCGACGGCGGATCCGTCCGACGGTAATCACCGCTCTGCCCACCCGTCTTGGCGCGCAGATGTATATCGGTAATGGTGATGTCTTTTGTAATCGACTTGCACATGTCGTAGATGGTCAGGCCCGCCATCGACACCGCGGTGAGGGCCTCCATCTCGACGCCCGTCGCCCCCACGGTGCGTGTGTAGGCCCGGATGTCGACCGCGTGCTGCTCCTCATTCAACTGAAATTCGATCTCTACTCCGTGCACTGAGACGTCGTGGCATAGCGGGATCAACTTGCTGGTCTGCTTCGCCCCCATGATGCCCGCAATTTGCGCAGTCGTCAGCACATCGCCCTTGTCGACCTGATTTTCCTTCACCAGGCGAAACGCATCAGCGCCCAGCAGCACGCGGCCGCGGGCGACGGCCGTGCGGATGGACGACTTCTTTTCGGAAATATCGACCATGCGTGCGCCACCTTCTGGCGTGACGTGGGTGAGCGTTGGCGTATCGGTGCCCATGGGTATACAGGGGTATGTGGTAAAAATGCAGCCGCGAGAACAGAAGCGATTGCAAGCAACAGACCACAAAGGGCTGTGTTGCAGCGCGACAAAAATGTAATACTGCCCGCTTCGGCGGCCGGCGGGGGTGCACCCTACCCTTCCGCTATCGGTATCGGCATGGTGTACAATCATTCAACTGGAGGCGTTTATGGCCACTCGTATTCTACTTTTCACCGGGAAAGGAGGGGTGGGAAAGACCACCTGTGCGGCTGCTACGGCCCTAAAGCTGGCGCAGCAGGGGAAACGGACACTCATTCTCTCGTCTGACCCAGCCCATAGCCTCGCCGATGCGCTGGATCAAGACCTGGGCCCTGAGCCGCAGGAGATCGCGGAGCATCTGTACGCCCAGGAGATCGATCTGTATTACTCCATGCAGAAATACTGGGGGAACGTGCGCCAGTTGATGCTCACGGCGTTTCGGTGGCAGGGCGTGGAAAAAATTGCGGCCGAGGAAATGGCGGCCCTGCCGGGGATGGCGGAAGCGTCGGCGCTGCTATGGTTGGAAAAGTTTGAGGAGGAAGATGATTACGACGTGATTGTGGTGGACAGCGCGCCTACAGGCGAGACGCTGAGCCTGCTCACCCTGCCACAGGCCACGCAGTGGTGGATCTCGCGGGCCCTCCCCTTCCAGAAAACCGCCATCAAGACGTTTGGCTTTGGCGTGCGCAAAACGACGGGCATCCCGCTGGACAAGGGGTACGAGGAGCTGGATACGCTTTTCGGTAAGCTACAGCGCATCCAACAAGTGCTGGGCGACCCGGACGTAAGCAGCGTGCGCCTGGTGATGAACCCAGAGCGCATGGTCATCCGGGAGGCGCGGCGGGCGTACACGTATCTGCAGCTCTACGGCTATGCTGTAGACGCGGTAATCGTGAACCGCATCTTACCCGAGGACGAGCTGGGAGCGGCGCTCCAGAACTACGTGACGGCACAGGCGGCTTACCTCGACGAGATCGAGCAGAGCTTCGCCCCACTCCCCATTTTGCGCGTGCCGCACCTCGGCGAGGAGGTGTTCGGCAAAGCGCTCCTGCAACGCATTGCGGACGGAATGTATGCGGAGCATGACCCCGGGGCGATACTCCACACGCAGCGCACGTTTGACCTTACGGCCGACGGGGATGGCTACGAACTTGCACTTCATTTGCCCTTTCTTCATACTGAGACCTTCGAGGTCCAGCAATATGGTGACGAGCTGGTCGTGCAGGTGCACAATCAGCGCCGCCACTACCAACTTCCCAACTTTCTCTCCTACTACACGCTGACGGATACCGCGTTAAAGGATGACTGGCTCCGGGCGCGCTTCGATCCACCAGACGATGAGACGCTGGCCACCTCATAGCTTCGCCCTCATGCTACGCCCCCTTGTGCCCTCCCACTTACTTCCCTCTCCCCATGTTTGTACCCAGTGCGCTGCTGAAGCAGCTCTACACCTTCGGAAGCCTCGAGAATACCGACCGCGGGGTGCAGTTCGGTATCAAGAACCGGCTCAGCGACGCCACCGTCACCGAGGTCATAAAGGTAGCCGTGGGCGGGAGCGCGCTTTCACTTGAAGAGGTGGAACTGCGCGATAGCGACGGCAACCGGTACGCAGCCACGGCCATCAGCAAAGAGAACCCTCTTGACTTTCCGCTACGAGAAACCCTGACGGTGCAGACGGCGCACCCGAACCTTCCAAAGGGGAAGCACAATATTGAAATCGTGGTGCGCGCCAAACCCTTTGGCAAGTTGAAGCTGGCCGTTGAAGATAGTCTTCGGGAGCAGGATGATGCGCTGACCCGGATTCCCCGCGACCCCAGCGATGACTACTGTGACGCCGCCATTGAGGAGCGGCAGCGGTTTATCGAAAACTACGCGGGGATGGACCTGGAGCACGTGCCACAGTTCACATTCCCCGCTCAAGACATGAAGGGGAACTGCGAATCGCTTGTGGGGGCCGCACAGATTCCGTTGGGCGTAGCCGGCCCCATCCACATCAACGGTGAGGAGGCGCAGGGCGAGTTTCTGGTGCCGCTGGCCACCACCGAGGGCACGCTCGTGGCGTCGTACAACCGGGGCATTAAGGTCGTCAACCTGAGTGGGGGCGCGACCTGCACGGTGGTTGGCGATGCCATGCAACGCGCACCGGTGTTTGTGTTCGCGTCTGGCCGCGAAGCGCGCGACTTTGTGGATTGGGTACACGAACACATGGATCGCATCCGTGAGCAGGCGGAGGCAACCTCCAGTGTAGCAGAGCTGCAATACGTTGACCCCTACCTGGCCAACAAATTCGCCTACCTCCGCTTCAACTATTCCACCGGCGATGCCGCAGGCCAAAACATGGTGGGCCGGGCCACTTTTGCGGCGTGCGGATGGATTATAGATAACTACGACGGTATTGAGCACTTTTACCTGGAGTCCAACTTTGCGACGGACAAGAAAGCCTCCCAGGTAAACATCATGCGGACCCGCGGTAAGCGCGTCACCGCAGAAGTCGTGGTCAAGCGCGAGGTGTTGGAACAGCACATGCGGGTGGTACCCGAGAGCCTGGCCTACCACTGGGGCGTAGCCACGGTTGGGGCCTTCTTCTCGGGAGCCAACAACAACGGCGCGCATTCGCCCAACGCCATTACGGCCATGTTCATCGCTACCGGACAAGACGTAGCCAATGTTGCTGAGTCATCCGCTGGAATCCTGTATTCCGAAGTCACCGAAGATGGCGATCTATATACGTCACTCACCATTCCTTCCCTCATCGTAGCCACGTACGGCGGTGGTACGGGCCTGGCCACGCAGCGCGAGTGCCTCGAAATGATGGGCTGCTACGGAAAAGACAAGGTGCGCAAGCTGGCCGAGATCATAGCCGGCGTAGCACTGGCCGGCGAGTTGTCCCTGGGCGCCGCGATCTCGTCTTCCGACTGGGTCTCGAGCCATGAGGCCTATGGGCGCAACCGATAAGCGCCGCCTTCCCGCTCATCCCCTCTTCTGTTATGCGTACGCTTGTCGATACCACCCCGGCGCCCGACTTCACGTCTGTGCGCGCCGACGGGCAGACCCTTTGCACCGTGCCCGACCTTTTTGCGTTTGGATTGACGCGTAACACCACGGGCGTGTGCGCCTCTACCAAGCGCGGCGGCTCTTGGCACGCCACCTCCCCGGCGGCTATGGAGGCGCAGGTGCGGCGGCTGGCGCTCGGCCTGCACGCCCTGGGCGTGGAGCGTGGCGACCGCGTAGCTCTTCACGCCGAGAGCAGCACCCAGTGGCTTATTGTGGACCAGGCCCTGGCGGCCATGGGCGCCATCAGCGTGCCGCTCTACCCGACACAGCCGGGCGATCAGATTAAGTACATTTTGTCGAATGCAGGCGCGGTAGCATACGTCGGCTCTACCGCCGACCTTTTCGCTTCCGTTGCGCCGCATCTCGATGACCTCCCTGCACTGGAGGTGCTGGTAGGACTACGCGGCAGCTTTCACCCGTCGATGCACAGGTTCGCCGATGTGCTTGACCAAGGGGTGGCGGTAGAGCAGCAACACCCCAAACAATTTGAAACCTGGCGTGCCGCCGTGGAGCCCGATGATCTCTACTCCTTCATCTACACCTCGGGGACTACCGGCAAGCCCAAGGGCGTGATGCTGACGCACCGCAACCTCGTCTCCAACGTGCTGGCCTCCCTGGAGCGGATGCCCTTTGGCCCGGAGGAGCACCGAGGCCATCGGGTGCTCTCGTATCTACCCCTCTCACACGTATTTGAGCGGATGCTCTCGCTCCTCTACCTCTACATCGGCTTCCCGATCTACTTCGTTGAGGACTTCGAGGAGTTTCTGGATGATGTGCAGACCGTAAAGCCTGTGCACTTTTCTACCGTGCCGAGGCTCCTGGAGAAGGTGTACGAGAGCGTGCGGGCCAAAGCGCACCGCATGACGGGCTTTCAGAAAGCAGTTGGCACGTGGGCCGTGGAGCTCGCTACCGATTACGATGTGGACCGGCGCCAGAGCCTGGCCGAGCAAGCACAGCACGCCATGGCCGACCGGCTGGTATTCAGCGAGATCCGTGCGCTCTTTGGCGGCAACCTGATAGGCATTACCAGCGGCGGAGCGGCGCTGGCCCCGAAGATCATGAACTTCATCAACGCCCTCGGCATCTTTTGCGGGCAGGGCTATGGGATGACCGAGACCTCGCCCGTAATCTCGGTCTATCATCCGAAGCACCTGAAGGCGGGCTCCGTGGGCACCCCCCTGCGGAACGTGCGGGTGCGCATCGCCGATGACGGGGAGATCCAGACGAAAGGCCCCAACGTGATGCAAGGGTATTACAAGCTACCGGGCAAAACAGCGGACGTGTTCACCGACGACGGTTGGCTCTGCACCGGCGATATCGGGCGGATGGATCGTGAGGGCCACCTGTACATCACCGATCGCAAAAAAGCCCTCTTCAAGCTCTCTACCGGCAAGTACGTGGCACCGCAGCCCATCGAGTCGAGCCTTGCTTCGCATCCTCTGATCGACCAGGCTGTGGTGGTAGGAGCCGGCCGGAAGTATTGCGGGGCTCTGATCGTACCTAACATGGAGGCGCTTCGCGCGGACGGCCTCATTTCCGATGATGCCGCAAGGGCTGAAGTCCTGCAGCACGAAGCGGTACAGGAGGCCATTCAGAATGCCATTGGCGAGACCAACAAGGGGCTCTCTCCCTGGGAGCAGGTGAAGCAGTTCCATCTCCTGCCAGACCCCTTTACCATTTCGAGTGGCGAGCTTACACCTAAGATGAGCCAGCGGCGATCCGTAATCCACAAGCGGTACGCCCGGGACATCGATGCGATCTATGACGCCTGAGGCGCACAACCCTCAAGCGGTAGGACGCGTTCGTCGCTTATCTCCCGCCGTTCGTCCCGCCGCCGCTCGGGCCCGCGTCAAACCAAACCCCCCGCGGTAAGGTACGACGGGTATCCCCGCGATGAATCTGCCCGCTTGTATGCCGGACCGCCCCTCCACATCTTCCTCCTCCGCTCCGGATGGCACGGACGCCCCAGATGCGCAGTCGCCGTCAGGAAACGGACAGATGCCCGCGCGCGCAGACCATACGGCCAGAGATACATCCGAGGCGCCTGGTGGACGCAAGCAGGAGCCGACCCAGGAGCCCGTCGACGACGTCCGCCCGCCCGGCACGCCCAAACAGACCTTCAAGTGGGATCCCCTGGCCGTGTACAAAGGGGCGGTGCGGCGTTTCTTTACCGTCTACCGGCACGTCATCGGGCTGCTGCTGGGCGGAATGGTGGCGTATGCGCGGTCCCTGCCGCCCGAGCTCCGCCGAGGCTTCCGGGCGATTGGGCCCCGCATCGCCGGGTGGATAGCCAAGTTCTTCGTCAAGCGCTCCATCGTAGCGCTGCCCTTTCCCGAGCAGCTACGGCGACGGCTGGAGATCCTCGGGCCCACGTTTATCAAGCTCGGGCAGGTGCTGGCCATCCGCCGCGACCTGTTGCCGAAGGCCGTCACCGACGAACTCAGCAGCCTCTTCGACCGGCTCCCGCCCATTGCGCCGGAGCAGGTTTATGCCATCGTAGAGCGCGACTTTGGTAAACCTGCCGATGAGCTCTTCGCCTTTTTTGACTCGGAGCCGCTGGGGGCAGGCTCTATTGCGCAGGCCCATCAAGCCACCACGCAGGAAGGTGCGGATGTCGTGTGCAAGGTCATCAAACCGGGCATTCGCGAGGCCATTAGTTATGATCTGAAGCTGCTGGAGTTTCTCGGCGTCATTCTCCAGTGGCTGATCCCAAAGTACCAGCCCGAGCAGATCATCCAGGAGTTTATCACCTATACGCAAAAAGAGGTCGACTACTCCTTCGAAGCGGACAATGCAGAGATCTTTGCCGCCAACTTTAGCGATATGCCGGGCGTCGTCTTCCCGAAGATCTACCGCGACTTGACGTCGAAGAATGTGCTCACTATGGAGCGCATTCGGGGGTTTGCGCCAGGGGCCCCGCGGACGGAGGAGCTTACCGAGGACGAGCGAAAGCGCGTGGTCGACCTTGGCGCGGCCTCCATTATTCGCATGCTCTACAAAGATGGCTTCTTTCACGCCGATTTGCATGCGGGCAACCTCATGATTATTCCGGGCCGCCCGATCCGCATCGGGTTTATTGATTTCGGAATGGTTGGGCGGTTCGGGCAACAGACCCGGCACCGCCTGATGTATTACTTCTACGCCCTTGTGCGTGGCGATGTAGAAGGGGCCTCGCGCTACCTCATGGACCTGGCGCGCCTGGGCGAGGGGGCCGATCCACAAGGCTTCAAGCGTGCGGTGGAGGACCTCTCTCGCCGGTTCATCATGCAGGGCGCCAGTAGCGACTTTAGCATCGCCGAGCTCATCATAGCCTCGCTAAACCTGGGTGGGAAGTACAATGTGTTTTTCCCCGTCGAAATGACCTTGATGGTAAAGGCGCTGGTGACGTTTGAGGGCGTCGGCCGCACGCTGGACCCCGACATTAACATCTCCGCCGTGTCCGAGCGGCATGTCGCATCTATCTTTCGCGAGCGGTTCGACCCGCGCGTGCTTGGGCGTGAAGTGCTGCGCAACGCACCGGAGGTCGTCGACCTGTTTGTTCGATCGCCCCAGTTGCTGACCTCAGGAGCCAAGTACCTGGAAGAAGCGATGAACAGCCGCGACTCGCGTAACCCCATCGCGGGGCTGCGGAGCGGCATTCTTTCAGGCGCCTGCATTGTGGGTGGGGCGCTGGCCATTGTGCAGGATGGGCCGGTCGTGCTATGGGTTGTGCTTTTCGTACTTGGCTTTGTGCTGGCCGTCTTCGGTGGCAGTGACTGACCACGCCTTACCTCCCTCTCACACACGTGCTCCTTCCGATGCCCCCTTCCCCCTCCCCTTGGTCCGACCTCAGCCTTTCGCTCGGCGAAGAAGATCTTGACGCGCTCTATGAGCCGTTCGATCCGCTGCAGGCCGACCCGGTGGATCTGCCGATGTTGCCTCCTACCGGCCAGCCCGGCGATCCTATTGACTGGGCCTACCTCTACAGCCTGCTCGATGAGGTATACGAAGACATTGCCGATCACTACTTCCGTGCCGAACTGATCGGTGCGGATAAGCTCATGGATGAGGGGCCGCTGATTGCCGCACCCAACCACAGCGGCACCGCCTTTCCACACGATGGCGTCATTCTGGACCTGATGCTGTGGCGCCGGGACGGCTATCGGCGCGACCGCAAGTTTCGTTCGGTTTTCTCGCCGAAGCTGGCAGCCACCTGGTGGATGCGCCTCTACACGTTGGATAATTGGTGGCGTCGCTGCGGCGGCGTAGACATGACGTTTTCCAATTACGACCACCTCTTGGAGCGCGGCGAACGCGTCATTCATTATCCGGAGGGCATTCCGGGCATCGGGAAAGGGTTCACCAAGCGCTACCAACTCCAGCACTTCCACTCCAGCTTCATCGTGCTGGCTGCCAAGCACGATGCCCCCATCTACCCCATCAGCGTCGTGAATGCGGAGTGGGTAAACCCGACGAGCTTTACCTTTGACCCCATCGACCGGCTGGGCGACCGGCTCCTCGGGCTCCCGTTCTTTCCGCTACCTATTGCACTGCTGGCGCTGGTCTTCCCGTTTATCTTTTATTTCGCCTTCCCAAGCCGGATGGTCTTCGAGATCGGCGACCCGATCGACGCCCGGGCCGTGCTCCGGTCCGAAGGCTGCGACGACTTGAAGAACCCCGAGCGCGCCGAGTTGATGCGGGCGGCCGAGCGCATCCGGCAGGAATCGCAGCGCAACCTGGATGCCGCTGTGCAACGGCACGGCGACAAACCGTGGGACCTGAAGGGGCTGTGGCGGGCTCTCAAGCAGGCCAAAGGCCGCCGCAGTCGCATTCTACCTACCGGATGGCCGTTCACGGTGGTGAGGCACGACCGCGACCGGCAGCGCCCGGCAGCCAAAAACACTGTACATGCGATTCTCCGGGACCTTGACGTTGGCGCGTTTTACCTTCCCTTCGGATGGTTAATCTTAGCCCTTTCGCGTGAGCTTCGCGAGCCCCCCTACGGCTACCGCGGGCTTTCCGCTGAGGAGCGCATGGTGCGCGAGGGCAGCTACCGATGGTCGCTGGCCAGCAACCCGCTCCCGTCCCGCGCCTCTATTGAGGGCGACGCACCTGAGGCGGGCCCGAACGGTGACGCCTAAATCAACCTTACGCCGCTTTCGCCGCCTGCGGACCCGTAGCGGCTGCCTGAGGGGCCGTAATACGATCAAGCGTGCGATCTAACCGGTCAAGCACCTCGGTTGCTTGCTCTACCGGATTGCCTGCAGCGGCCGCCGCTGAGCCTGTGTCAAACAGCCGGCGGGTCGTGTCGTCTGTTACGGAGCGGCGGAGGCGGAGCCCGTGGCGGCCCAGCTTGCGGTTGATCACCGCAGCGTTTTCATGCAGGTAATCGAGGGTGCTCCGGTAGGCGTACTCGCAGACCTCGTAGCGGTTGGAGAAGCTAAAGATGTTGGAGAAGAAGAGCCGCGGGTCGTCCATCCGGGGCTCGATCCGGATGAGGTCTGCGTCCGGGTAGGCATAATCGTACGTCCGGAAGCCGGTGTTCATGCGCGAGTAGATGAGCGCCCGAAACGTCTGTGAGAGCACGGCCGGAAGGCCCCGCGCCACGAGCTGCTCTTCCATCCCCTCGGTAATGGAGTCGCGAAGGTCCACCGGCACGATGGGGTTGATGCAAAAGAGCAGGTTGACTCCGGCCTCCAAGGCCACACTGGCATGCACCGTGCGGCGGGCAACACCATCAATGTAATGCGTACCGTCAATTTCCACCGGGCAATAGAAGCCCGGCAGGGCCGTAGATGCCTGCACAGCCTTTGATATGGGCACGTGCTCCGTGTCAGCCCCGCCAAACGTGGTGACCTCCGCTGAGTCCAGGTGCATGGCCACAATGCGAAGCGTGCGCTGCAAGGACCGAAAATCGTTGGTCCGGCCCTTCGCTGAGAGGATAGCTGCAATGTGCTGCCCCAGCGGCTCATTCGTGAAGAGCCCGACGGGCAGTGCGCTCGAGATGCCGCCGGCCAGAGCGCCAAACAGCGAGATGTCCCAGGGCCGTGCTACTTGCGTACGTACGGCATCCCACACAACCGCCGGGAGCCGACCCAGGCGATAGGCATACTCCCCCACCGCCGGCGTGAAGAGCATTTCAGGCTTTACATTGAGCAGCGGATCGGCCTGGTTAACCACCGCCCGGCTCATGGTACGCGGAGAGATGCCGTTGGCCAGCAGAGACGAGATCAGCGCACCAGAACTCACGCCTACGTAAACATCCAACGCAGCCGTATCGAGCCCCGGAATACTGTCCTCGAGCGCGCAGAGGGTGCCGATCTCGTAGAGCGCGCCCTCAATGACGCCACCCGCGCAGGCCAGGCCGGTTTTGGATGGAGAAGCCGTTTTCATTTGGGTTGTGTCTATTTTTAATTGGAAGCGCTTCCTCTATCCCGCGCAAAAAAAGCACCGGGCCGCTCCCGGTGCCGTAGGTTTCGTTAAGTGGAGCGCTTACGACTGCTGGTCCTTATCCAGGGCCTTCGTCAGCTGCTCCACCTTCTTTGTCAGGCGGTCTACCTGCTGGCTCAGTTTTTTGACCTCTGATTGTGTGGGCACCCCAAAACGCTCCAGCGCTACCTCCACGGTTTCTGCGATGGTGGACTGCACGCGCTTCGAAAGGGCCTGCTGCTGTTCGGTAGCAGCCTCGGCGACCTCTGCTACCTGCTCGCGGCCTTGCGCCTCGTAGGATTTTCCCTTCTCGATCAGGCTATTGAAGAGCTTGGTGCCCTCCTCTTCCGCGGCAGACATCGCACCGAGTCCGGCCAGCCATACCTCACGGCCACGCTCCGTGAGTTCCTCTGGCAACGACCCTTGCCCTTTCGTCTTTTTTTCCTTCGTGCCTTTTTTCTTCGCCATGGTGTCCTCTTGGGGGAATGGTGAAAAGCTAACAGACAGCGCTTGCTTACCTAAGATGATACGTGTACATGAAATAGTCGTCCGGCGGTCCCGCTATAGCTTACGCGGGAGGGTCTCCAACACGGGGCTTCACGAGCCATTGGTGGCATCGCCGTTACCCCCGTTGGCACGCGCGACCAGCCCATCAATCGTTTCCTCCAAGTCGCGCAACTGGTCCTGCAACTGGTCGATATCCTCGCGGGAGGCTATGTGCGCCAGGCCGGGCAGGTTCTGCACTGACGGCCCCACCAGGTCGTCGATACTGCTGCGCACCTGAGCAATGCCGGAGTCCAGCACATCGGAGCCTCTACGCAGCAGCGTGTGGAGCATATCCGGCGTAAGGGTGGCACTCCCGCGCCGCCCTTCTTCCAGGATTACGTTCGTCAGGGTCTGCGCGGTGATATCTTCCCCGGTCACATTGTCAATAACCTTTACCGTCTCGCCCTCTTGTACAAGCGCGGCTACATCACGCAGCGACACATAGGAACTGGCCTCCAGGTCATACAGCTTGCGGTTTTCGTAGCGTTTGATACGGCGCATACTAAGGAAAAACTAATGCCAGAAAATACAGTGATTACATAACGCGGTGCGTCAATATGTTCCGTGTGCCCTCGCTGGCTGACAAGCAGCAGGCCTTGGGAGGCCGGCCTGAGGGACCTACGTGGTCGGTAGCCGCGAGGCAGTGATCAGGTACCTCCGCCCCGATCTACAACAAGCGTCACCGGCCCATCATTCACCAGGTGCACCTGCATCAGGGCGCCAAACGTGCCTGTCGCTACAGTCGGCTTCACGTACGCGCCGATCGCCTCCACAAAGTGCTCGTACAGGGCCTCTGCAGGGCCCGGCGCCGCAGCGTCACCAAAGGAGGGCCGGTTGCCGCTGGATACCGCATCGCCGTACAGCGTGAACTGCGGCACCACCAGCACGCCACCGCCGATGTCTACTACCGAGTCGTTCATCCGGCCGTCGGCATCAGCGAAGATACGCAGGTGTGCACACTTCCGGGCGAGCCAGTCGGCATCCTCCGCGGTGTCGTCAGTGTGGACGCCCAGCAAGATGAGCAGCCCCTGGGCGATGGTCCCGACGGGGACATCCTCAACGGTGACGGTGGCTTCACGGACGCGTTGGACAAGTGCACGCATGGCAAATGGCGTTGATAAAGAAGCAGGAACAGACGATCCGCAGGTCGCTCACGGGCGGGCCGCGGCAGCTGCTGGATAGGTTTGGAGGAAGTCGACAAAGGCCTGTAAGGCACGTCCGCGATGGCTAATCCGGTTTTTTTCGTCGGGGGGAAGCTCGGCAAACGTCCGCTCATAGCCCTCGGGTACGAACAGGGCGTCATAGCCGAACCCATGGGTCCCGCGCTCCTCCGTGAGGATACGCCCGCGGCAAACGCCTTCAAAGAGGCGCACGGTGGTTCCGTCATGAAATGCAAGCACCGTCCGAAACTGCGCGGTGCGATGGGGCTGCCCCTTCAGCGCCGCGAGCAGCGCCGCGCGGTTCGCTGCATCATCCGACCCCGGCCCAGCGAACCGCGCCGAATGCACTCCTGGGCGGCCATCCAACGCTTCTACTTCCAGCCCCGTGTCGTCTGCCAGCACGGTGGTGTCGACGGCTTCAAACCACTCGACGGCTTTTTTTCGCGCATTGCCCTCCAGTGTGGGCGCATCTTCAACCACTTCTGGAGGCTCCTTCACATCGGTTGCCGTGCGGAGGTCTACCGACCAGTCAGCGAGCAGCGCGCCCAGTTCCTTTGCTTTATGCGGGTTACCAGTGGCCAGGGTGAGTGCAAATGGAGCTTCCATGAGGCGTAGGCGCTGAGGAGGATGAAGTAGGGGGCTGCGCGATCGTCTCCACAGAAACTTTAGGCTGTTATTTATGTTCTACCGGATCCTATGGCGAGGGCAGTCCGTCTGCTCTTGGCTTCAATCATTTTGAGCACCGCATTTATTCATCACCGGAGGGATCTACATTGGCACGTAATCAAGCAGGCGTTGGCGTTAAGGTTCGCGATAAAGAGAATATTGATCGGGCACTGCGCCGGTTTCGCCGCCAGGTGAACCGGAGCCGTGTGTTGCGGATTTACCGCGACAACATGTCCTTCACGAAACCGTCGGAAGAGCGCCGGCTGGCCCGTGAGCGCGCCCGTCGCAACTCCCGGCGCCACTCGCGCAAGCGGTACTAAGCATCGTACCGGCCGTACCACACAATGTGCGTCCTTCCAGTGCGCAACAGCGCGTGCTGGCGTAGAAAAGGCGATTCCGGTTCCACGGGGTCGCCTTTTGCCGTTCGCATCCGGTGGCCTCCGGGCCTGCCGGGAAAAACCAGGCAACTATACACGTGCAACTATACAAAAGCCCTCGCCAACCCACGTGTGGTCAGCGAGGGCTTTTGTATGTAGCGCCTCCGTGGTCCTTTATGAGGTGGTCCTTTATGAGGACGCGCTGCGTGGCCGGTTACAGCGCCAGCACGTCGTCCAGGATAGCGGCTTGCTCCAGTTGGTGCACCTTTGCACTGCCGGTAGCCGGGCTGGCGCTGGCCGGGCGCCCCACGTACCGTACGCGGTGCTCGCAGCTGTCGTGCAGGTCCTCCAGCAGCGCGTTGAGGCGCGGCTGCAAGAAAGTCCACGGCCCCATGTTGTGCGGCTCTTCCTGGAGCCAGATCACATCGTTCACGCCCTCGTACCGCGCCATTTCCTGCTGGACGTCAGCCTTGGGGAACGGGTAGAACTGCTCAATCCGGGCTACCGCGATGCGGTCGGCCTTGGCCTCGTCATCTTCCAGCGCCTTCATCAGGTCGTAGTATACCTTGCCACTGCAGAAGACGAGCCGCTCAGCGGTTGCGGGGTCGGCAGAGGCAGGGATGACCTCTTGCACGGTGCCCTGGGTGAGATCGGCCGGAGGCGAGACGGTGCGCGGGTTGCGCAGCAGGCTCTTCGGCGTCATCACCACCAGCGGCTTCTTCACGTCGCGCTTTACCTGACGGCGCAGGGCATGGAAGTAGTTCGCCGGGGTGCTAAAGTTGGCCACAATCATGTTGTCCTCCGCGCAGAGCTGCAGGAAGCGCTCCAGGCGCGCTGAGGAGTGCTCGGGGCCCTGGCCCTCGTAGCCATGCGGCAGCAGCAGCACCAGACTGGACGACTGCCCCCACTTCTCCTCTGCCGCGGACAGGAACTGGTCGAACACGATCTGTGCCCCGTTCGAGAAGTCGCCAAACTGGGCCTCCCACAGCACAAGCGCAGACGGGTCGGCTACCGAGTAGCCATACTCAAACCCGCACACCGCGTATTCGGAGAGCAGGCTATCGAAGATGAGCAGGCGCTCTTGCTCCTCGCTCATGTTGTTCAGCGGGATGTACTCACCACCTGTTTGCTGATCGTAGAGCACAGCATGCCGCTGGCTAAACGTGGCACGCCGGGAGTCCTGCCCGCTCAGGCGCACGGAGATGCCTTCCAGGAGCAGCGTCCCGAAGGCGAGGATCTCAGCGAACGCCCAGTCGATGCGGCCATCCTCGTGGAAGAGCTTGTCGCGCCGCTTAAACTGGCGTTCCAGCTTGTGGTGCACATTGAAGTCGTCGGGGAGGTTGACCAGGACATCCACGACCTGGGCCAGGTGGTCCTCCTGCGCGGCTGTGTCCACCACGGGCAGGGTGCGTTCCTCCTGCCGCCGTTCCTCCAGATCCTCAAATAAGTCTTCCGGATCGCGCTCCTTCACGTCCTCGGTCCGCTCAAAGGCTTCCTGGAGCTTGGCCCGGTAATCATCCAGCAGCTGCTCGGCCTGGTCCGGCTCCATGGCACCGCGCCGCAGCAGGCTTTCCGTATAAATCTTCCGAGGCGACCGCTGCGCCTCAATCTTCTCGTAGAGCAGCGGCTGGGTGTACGTCGGCTCGTCGCCCTCGTTGTGGCCGTGCACGCGGTAGCACAGCATATCGATGACCACGTCTTTGTTGAAGACCTGCCGGTAGTCCAGGGCCAGCCGGGCCACGCGGATGCAAGCTTCCGGGTCGTCCCCATTCACGTGGAAGATGGGCGCCTGAATCATTCGGGCGATGTCGGTGGCATACGTCGAGCTCCGTGCATCGGACGGCAGCGTGGTGAACCCAATCTGGTTGTTGATGACCAGGTGCACGGTACCGCCCGTCTTGTAACCGCGGAGCTGGCTCAGGTTGAGGGTCTCCGCGACCACCCCCTGCCCGGCGAAGGCGGCGTCGCCGTGGATGAGCAGCGGGCAAACGGCATTCATAAACTCGCCACCGGTATCGTCCCGGTGTTGGCGGCGGAGCGCCTCTTGCCGGGCCCGCACCATGCCTTCCACCACGGGGTTTACAGCCTCCAGGTGGCTCGGGTTAGAGGCCAGGGTGACATCCACGGTGGAGCCGTTCGGACTCTCGTAGGTCCCGCGCGAGCCGAGGTGGTACTTCACATCCCCCGATCCCTGGGTAGTGTTCGGATCGATACTGCCTTCAAACTCGGAGAAAATGGTTTCGTACGGCTTGCCGAGAATGTTGGCCAGCACGTTCAGCCGGCCGCGATGGGCCATGCCCACCACCACCTCGCCGACCTCCTGCTCAGCAGCATCGGAGAGGAGCGTATCCAGGATCGGGATCATCGTCTCCGACCCTTCCAGCGAAAACCGCTTGTGGCCGATGTACTTGGTGTGGATGAAGCGCTCGAAGGCTTCGGCGGCGTTGAGCCGGGTGAGAATGCGGCGCTGCTGCTCGGGCGTGATCTCATCCGTCATGCGCGTGGGCTCGATGCGCTCCTGCAGCCACCGGCGCTCGTCCGGGTCCGAGATGTGCATAAACTCGACGCCCACCTTGCGAGTGTAGGTTTGCCGCACGATGTCGAGGATGTCGCGAAGGGGCAGTTCTTCTTTCCCCCCAAGCCCCCCGGTGACAAACTTTCGGTCCAGGTCCCAGATCGTAAGGCCGTAGCTGGCCGGATCGAGCTCAGGATGGTAATTCCCTTCGTGGCCCAGAGGGTTTACGTCGGCCTGTAGGTGGCCCCGCACCCGGTACGCCCGGATGAGCTGTAGCACCTTGGCCTCCTTCTCCACCATCGTCATCTCGTCGCCCGTCTGGTCGCCCAGTTGCGGCGTCGAGTCAAGATTTAGGGTGTACGGCTGGTACGGAATGTTGAGCGCGTCGAAGACATCAGCGTAGAAGTCATGCTGCCCCAGCAGCAGCTCCGAGATATGCGCCAGGAACGCGCCGCTCTGCGCGCCCTGAATAACACGGTGGTCATACGTGGAGGTGATGTTCATGACCTGCGAGAGGCCCGTCTTGCTGACCACCTCAGGCGGGTAGGCATGGTACTCCGGCGGATAGCCGATGGAGCCGACCCCTACGATGACCCCCTGCCCGGGCATCAGCCGCGCCACGGAGAGCGAGGTGCCAATCATCCCCGGGTTGGTGATGGTCGCGGTTGTGCCCATGAAGTCGTCGATCTCCAGATCACCACCGCGGGCGCGCCGGATCAGATCGTTGTAGGCCCCCAGGAACTGGGCGAAGTTAAGCGACCCGGCATCTTTCACGTTCGGCACCAGCAGCGTGCGCTTGCCCCGCCGCTCAATATCGATGGCCAGCCCCAGGTTGATCTGCTTCGGGATGATGTGCTGCGGCGTGCCGTTGTCGTGCCGGAAGGTGGTGTTCATGTTGGGCACGTGCTGTAGCGCCCGGACCACCGCGTAGGCGATAATATGGGTGTACGATACCTTCTCGCCCCCGATGTACCGCTGGTACTCGTTGATGAGTTGGCGATTTTCGGCCAGCAGCTTCACCGGTACATCCCGCACGGACGTAGCCGTTGGCACCCCAAGGCTCGCCTCCATGTTCTCGACGATCTTGCCCGCCGGCCCACGGATAGGCTTGACGTCCGCGGCATCGGGATCAACCGCCGGAGCGGAAGCCGGTTTGATGGCCTCTTCCACGGCGCCATCACCCTGGCGAGCGGCGGGCGCTTTGGCGGGCTTCTCCGGCGTAGGCGTAACCACTGAGGGCTCCGCCTTAGCGGCTGGCTCCCCGTCCCCTGTATCCGCGGGAGGCTCCACGCTGGATACGAACGTCTCATTGGGACGGTAGTCGGAGAAGAACTCCTGCCAGCTTTCGCTTACACTGTCGGGGTCCTCCAGGTATTGGCGGTAGAGTTCATCGATGTAACCAGTATTGAATCCGAGTGGGCTCACTGGAGACGGGGTGTTGGGTGGTAAGGGGAATGGGTAATAGGGACCTACGATGCCCGTTACGGAAGGATTCCCAATCACGCGGGTGACGGGGAGCTAACCTATTGTGGGGGGGTCTCAACAGGAAGAGGACACCGCGCACGTTTCAAGCGCTACAGCCAATCGTTGGCCTTGTACCAGTCGATCGTCTGCTGAATGCCCGGCTCCAGCTCAACCGTGGGGTTATACCCAAAGGTGCGCCGGGCCTTGTGGATGCTGCACATTGTGCATGCGTGGCGTATCTCTCGGGCTTTTTCTCGGTTCAGCGGCGGATACTGGCCGGTCAGCTTGCCACCCAGCTCTACGATGGCGCCAATCGCCTGCACCAGCGGCCCGGGAATCGGTAGCGTAAGCGCCCAGGTATCCAGCGCCTGCGTGGTCGCCTCCTTAATACCCTGCCAGGAATGAAAGGCTTCTGACCCCAGAAAGAAGGTCTCCCCGGCCGTGTCCGGGTGCTCAGCTGCTGCAATCATACCCTGTACGAGGTCATCCACATGCACAAGGCTGAGCGCGGGCTCCGTGCTCTTGCCGCCAATCACCGGGCACAGGCCCCGGCTTACCGTTTTGAAGAAGGTGTAGATGTCGGCCTCGCGCGGACCATACACCGCCGGCGGACGGACGATGGTGATGGGCAAGGCCTCCAGGTAAGACTGTCGCATCTGATGCGCATCAGCCAGCGCTTCCTCCATTTGCGCCTTGCTCTTGCCGTACCGGCTGATCGGTTGCAACGGCGTTTCTTCCGTCGCAAGGCCACCATCACAGCGTCCCACGGCGGCCAGGCTGCTGGTCACCAGCACCTTCTTCACTGCGGGATTGGCCATCTTCACAGCGCCCATCAGGTTGAGGGTGGCTGTGACATTTGCGCGCTTGAACGCCTCCCAGCTGGGGGCCCGGGTCACGCCGGCTACATGGTACACGTAATCTACCCCGCGGAGGGCCTCCCAGAGCAGCTCCACATCCCCCAGATCGCCCTCTACGGGCGTGATGTCCAGGCCCTCCAACCATTTGGGCTCGCTGCGAATGAGGCAGCGCACGTCGGTGTACCCTCGGTCGAGTAGCGCCTCGACGAGGTGGCTACCGATAAATCCAGTACCGCCTGTGACGAAGGCGGTTTTGGCGTGTGGCGAATCGGATGCAGGCAAAGCGGCGAAAGGATTGTTAGGGAGTAATCAAAACGTTGGAGGCTGCCCGCCGTCATCAGGAGCGGCCAGGGACCAGGACCCAAGTAGCACACGGCGGTCCGGCCCCGACGCGGGCTTAGCCGATCGCGCGGAGCGACACCACATTCTCGATATGCTGTGTATGAGGAAACAGGTCAACCGGCTGCACCGCCTCAATGCTATACACCTCCGACAGCATCTCCAGATCGCGCGCCTGGGTCTGCGGATTACAACTCACATACACAAAGCGCTCAGGGCGCATCGTGGCGATTTGCTTCACTACGTCCGGATGCATGCCGCCCCGGGGGGGATCGACGACGAGCACGTCGGGCGGTCCGTGCGTCTCAATAAACGATGGGGTAAAGAGCTCCTTCAGGTCGCCCGCGACGAAGGTGGTGTTCTCCACCCCGTTGTGGGCGGCGTTAGCGCGGGCATTGGCCACAGCCTCTTCTACCAGCTCTACCCCCACCACATGGGCCACGGCATCTGCCATAAAGATGGAGATGGTCCCTGCGCCACAGTACAGATCGTACACCAGGTCGTCCGGACGAAGGTCAGCCATGTCCCGCGCCACCGCGTAGAGCCGCTCGGCCTGGCGCGTATTCGTCTGAAAAAACGCATTCGAGGCAATCTCGAACCGGTACGGCCCAATGGTATCATAAATAACGCCCGGCCCAAAGATCGTGTGCACGGCTTCCCCAAAGGCGGTTTGGGCCACCCCCGTATTGATGGTGTTGACAAAGGTCGTGACCTCCGGGAACGTCGCCTGCAGGTAGGCCGCCATGGTCTGCATGCGCTCGGGGTGATGGCCGTTCGTCACAAGGTTGACCATGAGGTCCCCCGTGTGCGTGCCCTGCCGAATAACGAGGTGCCGCAGAAAGCCCTCATGCTTCCGGATGTGCCATGGCTCCCAGCCTTCAGCCTTAGCCAGCTCCCGCACGCCGTTTACGAGACGCTGGCTCACCTCCGACTGCAGGTGGCACTCCTTCAGATCCAGCACCTTGAACGGGTTGCCGGGCACATGCAGCCCCAGCGCAAAGTCGGTGTCAAAGTCCCGCCCTGTCGCAATTTCCTCGGGCGTAAGCCAGCGTTGCGCGCTGAACGAGAATTCCATTTTATTGCGGTAGAGGTAGATCTCCTCCGCCCCAATGGTCGGCTGCACCTCGACGTTGTCCAGCGAAAAACCACCCTGATGCTGAAGGGCACCTTCGACGCTTTCCCGCTTGGCTTCGAGTTGCGCCTCGTACTGGACGTGTTGCCACTTGCAGCCGCCGCAGGTGCTGAAGTAGTAGCAGCGGGGCTCCGTGCGTAAGGCACTTGGCTCCAGCACCTCTTCAATTTCGGCCTCAGCGTATCGCTTTTTCTTCTTGTAGATGCGGGCCTTCACCCGGTCGCCAGGTACGCCCTCCCGTACCAGGATGACGAACCCGTCGACACGGGCCAGGGCCATCCCTTTATCCGCGAACTTTTCGATCTCAAGGGTGAGGGTAGCCCCCCGTTTGGGCGGCGGCTGTGCGTCGGTAGCCATAGGCAGCAACGATGTAGTGGACAGGAGAAGGGGGCAACAGCAACCTGTTACCGCCCATTAGTGGGGCGCCCGACCGTACTCCCAAGCGCCGTGGTTGAAGCCTCTATAAGCATCCGGCGGGCCTGCAGTGGACCGGCATCCGAACTGATCATGTTGATGAGCTCTACCTGCCGGTGGGCCAGGTAGCGAGCCAGCGCGGCCGTCACCTGCGCGCCCACCTGCGGGTTTCGCATGCTGAGCATCGACAGATCTGGACGAAAGAAGCCGAGCACCGTGGTTTCAGTGACAGCCTGCGCGGTTTCCATCCGTTTGAAGCTATCGAGGAGCGAGAGTTCGCCAAAGACCTGGCCCGTGCCCAGTTTCTGGAGTTCTTGCAGTGTGCCGTCCGCATCGCCCATAAGCAGGCGCACCGACCCCTGCTCTACCACGTACAGGCCCATACCCGGATCGTTTTCATAATAGAGAAATTCGTCGCGGCGATACGTGCGCTGGTGCGTAATGTCGGCCAGTTCATGGAGGGCAGTCTGCTGCAGTTCCTGAAACAGGGGGACCTCGCTCAGCAGGCTCATGATGTCTGCCGTGCGCTGATCAATGGTTCGCTGAAGCACACGCCCGGCAAGGCGCTGGCCTCCTCGGTACAACGAACGCAGAATAGACATAGACGCGGGTGCATAGCAGAGCGTACGGCGGACCCGTAGTATAAGCAATCATCCGGGCAAGTTGCGACCAACAGGGCCGCCGCTATCCGAACAACCCGTGAAGGGCGTCGCGGGCCCGCGGTTAAAACGTGTGCCCAATACCAAAGTGGAGAATCGCGGGATCGGCAAAGAGCGCCCCCCGGTCATCTTGAGGGAAGATGCCGCCGTCCGGATTGGCTGGATCGATGACGCGCCAGCCCAGGTCGAACCGGGCCACCAGGTACTCCCACGACAGCCGCATCCCGAAGCCCGAGCCAACCGCCACCTCGCGAAAGAATGAGTCGACACGGAATTTACCGGTGGCCTGGTCGGGGGCATCGGTCTGAAAGCCCGGGTTGCTGGGCCCAAACCAGACGTTCCCCGCGTCCACAAAACCCGCCACAATCCAGTTCGCTGCCAGGAAGTTGCGGATGACTGTACGCCGGACCTCCAGGCTCCCCTCCAGCTTGATGTCGCCTCCGAAGAGATTGGTTTCTCCCGTAGCGGACGGGCCTTGAGCAAACGATTGCACGCTGCCCGGACCCAGTTCGCGAAGGCGCCATCCACGCACGCTGGAGGCCCCGCCACTGTAGAACCGCCGGTCAAAGGGGACCACATTGGATGGGCCCGTCGGTTGGGCAAACCCAACAAAAAGCCGCCCGGCCAGCACACCGTTACGCCCAAAGGGGCGGTACTGGCGCGCGTCCCCGATGAGCCGGATGTACGGGCGGTACAGTAGCCCATCGCCCGTGCCAATGGGCAGGCGTCCGGATAGCGTATCCGGCGAAAGCACGAACCGATCCAGCAGGTATGGGACGTGGCTTCCCACCTCAAACACGCCCTCATAACTGAAGCCTTGCTCCCGGCGCAGCGGATCCACGTTGGCTGCGCGGAGAGTGTAGCGGAACGCGTTGTTGAACTGGGGCTGGGTGTAGTCTTCCAGCACCTGAGCGCGCTGGACCGGATCGGCGATCACCGGATCGTCTTCGGAGCCAATCAGACGATCCAGAATGTCGCGCTGGAAGCCGGACAGTGTATCCGGATTGCTGAAGCTGACCGTTGGAATGTCGACGAGGGAGGTGACCGCCGGGGTGTGTTGCATTTCCAGGCGAAGCTGCCCGCTCCCACGGCCGCGAATGGCAAACCGAAGCTCGGGGCTGCGCAACGTCAGGAAACTAAACGACAGCCGCGTCCGCGCATCGAAGAGCCCGAGGCGCTCGTCCAGCCCACTGAACGGTTCGATCAGGTAGGGGACCTGCAACGAGGTGGAGGCTTCAAGCTGGGAGGTCGTCAGGATCTGCCGCTGGATGTCCCCAGCGATAGAGCCCGAGAGGCCTACCTGAAAGGCTTCGCCACCGCCAAAGAGGTTCAGGTTGTTGTAGGAAAGCCCCAGGCCGGAGCCCAATTCGTTATCCAGCACGCCGAGGGCGCCGGACCGCTGGAGGGCAAACATCTCCAACCGGATACGATGCCGTGCTTGGGTGCGCAGGCGGATCTGTTGGGGGAGCCGCTCGGCCGCCTCCTGCCCCAGCGTAGCGTCTGTGGAATCCGGGGTGCCCATGGAGATATCCGTCAACCCAAAGACGCCGGTGGCTTCCAGCCGGCGTCGCGTGTTCAACACGTCGTCCTGGCTATACCATTCCCCCGGCTGGAAACGCAGCGTGCGGCGGATGAGACTGGGGCGGAGCCGGCGGTCTTGCTCAATACGCACGATCATCCGTCCGCTGCCCTCGCCAAGCGCCAGTGTGTCTGTGCGGGTCTCCGCCCTGGGCTCTGGTCCGGTAACATCCACCTGCACATCGCCGAACCGGTAGCGCGGGCCCGTCTGCACTCGCAAGTTTACGTCAAACGAATCCGGTGCTGCTCGCTCGACGAATGCCCGGATCGAGTCGCGCGTCACGGCGGCGTAGCCTTCGTTGCGCAGGAACGTAAGCAGCCGGCGCCGCTCTTCCAGCAGCAGGGGCTCCGAGTAGCGCCGCTGGTCGGCAATGAAGCGCAGCGTGGTGTCGGGGCGCTGGACTGCGGGGATGACCGACGCGCGCAGCAGCCGACGGCGCTGGCTGTTGGACAAGGCCTCCAGCCCGGTGTACTGGATCTCCCGGAAAAATGTGGGCGGACCGGGCTCGATGGAGAACGTCAGCTCTGCCTTCTGGCCACCGTCCGTGGTATCCACGCGTGCCTCGACGGCAGCCTCGCGAAACCCTTCTTGCTGAAAGAGTGCCTCCAGGCGTTCCACGTCTGAGGCAAGCACGGTTTCATCTAACAGAGCCGGAGCTTCGCCACTTGACTTGAGGGCCTGCCCTACCCGGTCCCCCAGCCGGCCCGAGTCGCCCAACTCGTAAAGCCAGACCCACCACGTAAAGCCCGGAATCCCCAGGAACCGCCGATTGGCCGTCGTGCGCACCCGGCCCTCAAGGGTTGCTTTAGGGAAAGCCTCGCCCCCTTCGAACCGCACCCGGGTGACGACCGGGCGGGGGGCTTCTGTCGTATCGGCAACGGTTGAAAGGGGAGGCGCCGAAATCCCCGCCGTTACCCGTGGCTGGGCAAGTGCTGCAACATCCGGGCTGTGGTACGACGCGTGCGTTGCAGCCTCGGCCATGGGCCGATCGAAAAGCAACCCTATAAAGCAAACGAGCACCAACCACATAGCGCATGAAGCACGGCTATGCTGTGGAACTAATCGCCCGTGTACAGAAAGTCGTCGTCGGCCGTAGGAAAGTCCGGCCATATTTCCTCAATGCTTTCATAGGGGTCGCCATCATCCTCAAGGTCTTCCAGGTTTTCTATGACCTCTTGAGGGGCGCCTGTACGCTCCGCGTAATCGATGAGTTCATCTTGCGTTGCCGGCCAGGGCGCATCTTCAAGGTGCCGCGCAAGATCTAACGTCCAGTACATGACAGGTGTAGAGTTAAGGACCGAAGGCGAAGCGGAGGTTAGGAGAAGACCACAGGGGCCTACTGCATTGGACAATAGACTGTAGTCCTGAAAAATGCAAGAAGGCACCCGCGCAAAGCCATGCGCAGTTCCACATCCAGTAGGGCAGCATCCAGTAGGGCAGCATCCAGTAGGGCAGCATCCAGTAGGGCAGCATCCAGTAGGGCAGCATCCAGTAGGGCAGCATCCAGTAGGG